>JVVZ01000516.1:0-14120 GCA_001062585.1 Neisseria meningitidis | reverse complement strand
TCAGCACCTTAGAGAATCGTTCTCTTTGAGCTAAGGCGAGGCAACGTCGTACTGATTTAAAGTTAATCCACTATACAATCTACGGCAATCTTTCATCGTTATACTGCTCATGCCAGCAATAGCGGGTTAAATTCAAATCAGGACAAGGCTGCGAAGCCACAGACCGTACAGATAATACGAAACCGATACACATCCAACCCAACACACATCATTCAAAAAACAAAAGAGCCTGCATAAAGCAGGCTCTTTATTTAAACTAATCGTACTAGATTAGAATTTGTGACGCAGACCAACCAGACCAGCGGTAGATTGAGTTTTGTCGCCACCTTTGCCTTCTTTCAACCAGCCGGCAGAAACCAAAGCAGAAGTACGTTTAGAGAAGTCGTAGTCAGCACCAACAATCACTTGGTTGTATTGGCTGTTACCTTGTTTCACGCCGTTTTCTTTAGCTTTGAAGCCGTGAGCGTAAGACAGACGAGGCATTACGTTACCCATACGGTAGCCGCCAGTTACAGCAACTTCAGTACGTTCGTTCTTCTTAGCGTTAGCTACGTCAGCTTTAAAGCCTTCGTATTGACCGGCAACAGAAACCAGTACGTTGTTAGCATCGTAACCACCTACCAGACGGTGTACTTGGTAGTCTTTGTAAACGCCAGAACCCAAAGTGGTGTTGCTGTTGAACAGTTCCAGATGTTCTGTATCCAAAGATTTACGTTTTGCGAAAGTACCAGCGTAGCGACCGAAGAAACCAGAATTTTCATAGTTCAGACCCAAGTCGAAAGAGTGACGGGTTTTCACGTCATGAACATGTTTGTCCTCAGGGTTAGCATTGTCGCGTGGTTGGTATTGAGCGCTTGCGCTGAAACCAGCAAATACTGGAGAGTCGTAACGTACAGATACTTTACGCTCGTCAACACGTTTCAGTTTACCGAATTGCAAAACTGATGCATTCGCGTCGCTAGATTCCCAAGGATCTACGCTGTCGCTGTTGTCTTTCAGAGCAGTGTTCAATTTACCTGCGCGAACTTTACCGAAGCCGCCTTCCAAACCGATGAAGGATTCACGAGTACCCCAACCTTTGTCAGTACCGGCAACAGAAGTATTTTGCTCTACTTGCCAGATAGCATTCAGGTTGTTGCTCAGGTGTTCGTGACCTTTGAAACCGATACGGGAACCAAAGTCAGCAATTTCAGTTGCAGTTTTGTTTTTGGTGCTTACGTGATTAACAGTTTCTTTAGTACGAGAAACTTCAACACCGGCTTTAACTTGACCGTACAGAGTCACGTCAGCCATAGCTGCAACAGGCAAAGCTGCCAAAGTCAGAGCAATCAGAGATTTTTTCATTGCTGTATTCCTTTTCTATCGTGAAGAAATAACTTAAGCAGACCCGGATAGAATCCGCTTAGGCTTTACATTATCGCTGGAATCAGCGATTCCATGACTCTCACTATAATTGTTCCTCTCTAAAAAAACAAACTTTATTCACTACCCCTGCTGACCGCCTGACCTCACAGCACCCGCATTACAACAAGGTATTCGCAATATTTTCCTTATAAATCATAATGTAATATCAACTTACCTGTTGTTTGCATTTTTACAACACAATTTTCTAAACGGTCGTTTTAGGCGATTGGCTGTTGTTTTTTAGCTAAATCAGCCGGATGAATGAATAAGCGGGTGCAGGTGTGTACTTTCTTATATAGTGGATTAACTTTAAACCAGTACGGCAAGGCGAGGCAACGCCGTACTGGTTTAAAGTTAATCCACTATATTGATTTCAGACGACCTTTTGCCATTGGCACATACAATTCCCGCAAACCAAATTTCTGGAAAGGCTGATAGACATATCTATTCGGGCGGACTGCGACCTTATTAATGCAGCGCGGGCATTACCCGCAACAGACTTTGGCAAAGAAAGATTCTCCATAAGCACGCACTTAGATTTCAGACGACCTCACAGCCATATCGGCATTTCGGGGCGAATGATGCCGAACTCTGGCGGATAATCCACTCCGGTCAGGTACAGCCCATCAGGCATAAAAGTCGGCGGGGCTTTTAATCGGCTGCGCTCTTCGATTAAGTCCTGAAATCCGGAAACGCTAAGCCTGCCGCTACCAACATAAACCAATGCCCCCATGATATTACGCACCATATGATGCAAAAAGGCATTGCCGTGTAAGTCTAGTTTTAAGAATTGCGGTGTACCGCTGATTTTTGCACTATACAGGGTCTTAACGGGTGATTTTGCTTGGCATTCGGCAGCACGAAAGCTGGAGAAATCATGTTCGCCTTCTAATAATAATGCCGCCTGCTGCATTTTTTCAGGATCGAGTTTGAGGTGCGTCCACCCTATCTTCCCTTGCAATATCGGGGAGCGGACGGGAGATGATTCCAAAAGGTAACGATACCTTCTACCGTATGCGTCAAAGCGGGCGTGAAAATGTGGGGCAACCTGCTGCGCGAACAATACAGCCACACCTTCATGAAGATACGCATTGACGCCCCGCACCCAAGCCTGCTCGGGACGGGCTACTGCGGTATCAAAATGGACGACTTGTGCAGTCGCGTGTACGCCCGTGTCGGTTCGTCCGGCAACAATGGTTCGGATAGTCTCGCCTGCAATTTGGCTGAGTGCGCATTCCAAGGTCGTCTGAACAGTGGGCAAACCGTCGGCTTGTTTTTGCCAGCCGTAAAACCGACTACCGTCATAAGACAGGGTTAATGCCCATCTTTGTATGGTTTTTGTGGATAATGATTCGGTGTATGAAGTCATATGTCGTCTGAAAATAATAAAAGATGCCGTTTTCACGGCATCTTTTATTTTAGCATTGTTCAATTTCGATTTACTTGCCAATATTAGGCATTCAATTCGTTCATCAATGCTTCGGCTTTATGACGGATCTCACCGCTTGCGTCTTCCAGCAATTCAGTCAACGTCTCGCGGGCAGCATCGGGATCGCCGATTTCGACATACATTTTAGCCAGGTCATATTTAGCTTCCAGCGGAGCCGTCATACCGACGGACTCGGAGATGAAGCCTGATTCAAAACCGGAATGTTCATTACTGCTGTCGGCAGTATCTTCCACACCCAGATTTTCCCATTCGATGGTTTCATCAGCGCTGGCTTCTTGAGTATTTTCAATACTGAAATCTTCGCCATCTTGGAATGCCAAAGGTTCGTCTTGCTTAATCTCAAACGGTTGAGTATCGGCTTCGGGCTGTGGCTGTTCTGTTTCTTCAACAACGAAATCCAGTGCTTCTTCTGAGCTATCTGCCTGTTTGTCTGCTGCTTCAACTTCAGACAAAGCTTCTTCTTGTATATCAGCAACTTCAACTTCAGACGACGTTTCTTCTTGCGTACCTAATTCAGGGAAAGGCTCGATGGCTTTAACTGTTTTCGGCTCTTCCGCAAAGAAATCCCAACCCTCTTCCGATTCTTCGGATTGGGTTTCGGCTTCTTCTGTTTCTACTACGTCAATTGTTTCCGACTTAGGCTCTTCAATCTCCACCTCGAATGGGATAGGCTCTTCTTCCGGTGCTTCCGGTTGAGCTTCTGACAGGTCGTCTGAAACAGATGAAACAGGTGTTGCTGCAAAAGAGGAAAATGATGGGGCCTCTTCCTCATGCTGAGGCTCTGTTTCTACTTCAGCAGTTCTGTCTTCCATTACAACAGCAACGTGTTGATATGGATTTTCCGGTTCCGGCTCATATACGCTTTCGGTAGATTCGACAGTATCCCAATCGATATCACGGCGTTTTTCGGTTTCTTCGTCGATGGTAACGGCGCCAGACACGATGCTGGCTTGAGTATTATCCAGTTCGTTCAAATCCAGATCGACGTTTTCTTGAGCAGGTTCGGCAACAGGAGCCGGCTCATTGAAGAATACTTCATCATCGAAATCATCTTCAATTTCCAAACCGTCTTCTTCAGGTTTGGAAGTTTCTGCTACAACTTGTGGTTGCGGTTGCGGTTGCGGCGCAGTGGCAGCAGGGAATACATGATCTTCGATACTGATATCGAGATCGTCCTCATCCTGATCGTCCTGATCTATCGCACCTACCACAGGCGCAACAGCTGAATTCTTCCGCTTGCCCAACAAGAACAGCAACAGCAACAAACCTGCCGCTGCCGCACCGCCGATCAACAGCCAGCGCCATAATCCGCTGTCTTCCGCTGACGCTTCTTCTTGTTGTTTTTCTGTGGCAACTGCCGAGGCAATGCGCGCTTCAACATCAGCTTGTGCCTGAGAAATTTCTTGTGGTTCTGTGTTTGCTGTTGCAGACGACGCATTCGGCTCAGGCAGGACATTTACTTGCTCGGCAGATGCTGCACCTGTTTCAGCTTTATTTTGTTCCGGAGTACCTGCCGTCGTTACAGCCGGTTTGGTTTCGGGCTTGGCTTCTTGTACCGGCTCAGCTTTTTTATCTTCTTTTTTATTTTCTACTTTGGTGTTTTCTACCGGAGTCTCTTTAGGAGGCGTTGCGATACCGGCTTTTTCAGACGACCCTTGGGCTTGAGGCTTATTGCCTTCCTGAACCGGAGGTTTGACTTGTGCGGGTTTGGATGCCGTCGATTTCATATCGCCGTGCATCGGAATGTACAACACCTTGCCCGCAAGCATACGGTCGGCATCTTTACCGATGAACACGCTGGGGTTGGCATTGACCAATGCCTGTATCGTTTGTTCGACGGTCATTCCTTGAGGACGGATTTTAGTGGCAATTTCGGTCAGAGTTTCACCCTGACGAACCAGATGCTGCTTGCCATAACGAATCTCGGTCCCATTGGCGCCTACAGAAGATTGTTGCTGTTGTTTTGACGGCTGTGCCTGTGTCTGTACCGGTTTATTTGTGTTGTTTTTATCTTTTCGTACAGCTTCCTTGCGAACGGTTTCATTTTGATTTCCGTTTTGTATCGCGCGGTTGATGCGGTCACGCGCCGCCTGACGGTCAAATTGAGAATGGTATGAATTGTTGTCAGCAGAAGAATTGGATGAAGATTCGCCACCGCTGCGCGCACGGCTTGAACCATCCGTTTTACCGGAATAGCCTGCAGGATCAATGATGGCTGTGTATTCGCGTGATTGTGAACCTGCGCCGACTTGGAAAATCAACACAGGGTCTTTAATCGCTTTGCTTGAGTGGATAGTGACGACTGCCTTGTCGCCCGACTTACGGACACTGGTACGCAAATTGCTATTGGAAACAGTCGCTTTTCCGCCTTTCAACAGCGCCTGAGCCTCGTCACCGGTTACGGTGATACTGCCTGAAAACGGCTCGCCCAGATGGGATTGGACATTCAGCCCGCCAAGCCCTGCGCTCGCACCAAACGACACTGCCAAGGCCACAGATGCCGCGATTAATTTGATTTTATGATGGTTTTTCAAAACTTGTCCCCTGTGTAAAATGACAACCCTGCTAGAACTGCTACATACTTAACCGTATATTACGATATATTACGTTATGATATCTTCTAAAGTCGCAGTCTGCCAAGTAATCCGATGAATTAAGTGATGAAACGAACGAGAAATTAACAGGTTTGTAATTTCTGTGTTTCTTTTTTACAAATCCTACTGATAACATAGTTTATCATCCCGACGGCATTTTTTAAACCCTTTTTTAGATTATTGCCCGCCTGCATCGGCAATTTCGTTTCCAGGGTGGTGCAAAAAGGTGAGGCTGCCTGTATGATTAGCGTTTAGCCGATTGGTTTCATCTTTTTTGTTTGTTTGATTATGAAAGTTTTAAGCGATTTATTGGCAGTCATCTTGTTTTTCCTGACTTACACAATCACGAAAAACATGATTACTGCAACTGCGGTTGCCGTTGTATTCGGCATTTTGCAGGCAGGTTTTACTTACTGGAAATACAAAAAACTCGATACGATGCAGTGGGTCGGCCTGATCCTGATCGTCGTATTCGGCGGCGCGACCATTCTACTTCATGATGACCGTTTTATCATGTGGAAACCGACCGTTTTGTTCTGGATTGGCGCATTGGTTTTGCTGATCAGCCATCTAAGCGGGAAAAACGGATTAAAAGCGACTATGGGCAAAGAGCTGGAACTGCCCGAACATGTTTGGAGCAAACTGACTTATGCCTGGGTCGCATTCATGATTTTCTTAGGTATTGCCAACTGGTTTGTATTTACCCACTTCAAAGAACAATGGGTAAATTACAAAATGTTCGGCTCTACCGGTTTTTTGTTTGTTTTCTTTATCGCTCAATTTTCCTATTTGAGCCGATATTTACCCAAAAAGGATAGTTGATGGAATATTACATGCTCCTGGCCACCGATGCCGATAATGTACACGAAGCCCGTATGGCGGCACGCCCTGCCCATCTGCAACGTTTGGAAGCTTTGAAGGCTGAAGGACGTCTTCTGACTGCCGGCCCAAACCCTCTTCCCGACAATCCGGAGCGCGTGTCCGGCAGTCTGATTGTGGCACAATTTGAATCTTTGGATGCCGCTCAAGAATGGGCGGAAAAAGACCCTTACGTCGATGCGGGCGTCTATGAAGAAGTATTGATCAAACCGTTCAAAGCCGTATTCAAATAATGGATATGCGTGAAGCTATTGAAGGTCGTCTGAAAACGCTGAATCCTGTTTTTTTTGACTTTCAGGATGACAGCCATCTGCATGCGGGCCACTCGGGAAACAAAGGAGGCGGGCATTATACGGTCGTAGTCGTCAGCGAAGCTTTCGGCGGCGTCAGCCGTCTTAACCGCCAACGCACCATTAAAACCTTACTGCACGATCTGTTTTCCGAAGGGCTGATTCACGCATTGAGTATCAAAGCGGCCACTCCGGACGAATACTTCCACTAATTACAGACATACTGGACATAACAAGAGAAAATCATGAAGAAAAAACATCTCATCTCTATGCTGATGACTGCTCTGGTTTCCGGCAGCCTTTCTGCCCAAACCTTAGTTACAGTTAATGGACAAACCATCGACAGCAGCGTCATTGATGCCCAAGTTGCCGCGCTGCGTGCAGCAAACAACAAAATTCCCGATTCTCCCGAGCTACGCAGAGAACTGACTGAGCGCCAAGTCATCAATACCGTCGTATCACAAGAAGCCAAACGTCTGAAACTCGACCAAAGCGCCGAATTCAAACAAGCTTTGGAACATGCCCGTACGGATGCCAAAAAACAAGGTGCCGATAAAAAAGCACATTTCAAAACCGAATGGGCGGCATTTGAAAGCGATTTACTTGGACAAGCTTATGCGATTCACGTCCTCCGTCAAAATCCTGTCCAAGAAAAAGACGTCAAAACCGCTTACGATAATTTCAGCAACTTCTACAAAGGCACTCAAGAAGTACAACTGGGCGAAATTATTACCCGCACCCAAGCGGATGCCCAAAAAGCCATTTCTGATTTAAATGCCAAGAAAAGCTTTGCCTCCGTCCTGAAGCAATATTCAATAGATGAACGCGCCAAACAAGCGGGCGGCATCCAGCAAGGCTATGTTCCTTTAAGAGATTTGCAAGAAGCCGTTCCCCCACTCTATGCCGCAGTTAAAGATTTGAAAAAAGGCGCGCACACTACAACGCCTCTGCAAGACAGCGACGTATATGCCGTCTTCTATGTCAACGACCGTCGGGATGTAAAGCTTCCGTCTTATGACGAATCCAAAAGCAGTATAGCCCAAGACCTGCAAGCCTCCCGCGTTGATGAAGCACTCCAATCTCTGTTGCAAAAAGCCACAATTAAATAACTGTTCACGGAGTTTTTATCATGACATACCAAACTGCCGCCGCAGTCATCATGGCGACGGCTGTTGCCGGATTTGCTGTCGCCAAAGCGCCTGATATTGATCCGGCACGCATAGACAGCGAAGTCGCCCGCATTCTCAAGCAAGCCGAACAGCGTCCTGAATCCAAGCAGCAGCCTGACGGCAAAGCAATCCGCCAAGAAATCGTCAAACACTTGCAAAGCATTGAAATTCTCAAAAATGCCGCACTCAAAGCCGGATTGGATAAAGATCCCGAGGTCCGCAACCAATTCCTCACTATGGAAGCGGAATTTTACGCGGCGCAATATGCCGACTATCTGAAGCGCACTGCCGAAATCAGCAATGCTGAATTATTGAAGTTTTACGATCAGCAAACCCGTATGATCAAGATTCAGCAGGTTAGCTTCGATACGCCCGAAGAAGCACGAGCAGCACAAGAATTGCTCTTGAAAGGCTTGTCATTTGAAGAGTTGACGAAACGATATCCGAATCAGCAACCCGCATTTGAAGATTTCGTCATGGCAAGACAGCTGCGCCAACCGCTTGCAGGCATCTTGGGTCCAATGAATCGGGGAGAGGTAACTCACAATCCTGTTGAAATTGAAAACAAGTTCTTCCTGTTTAAAATCAGCGAAGTCCAAAAAGATCCTCAAGCACCGCCGTTTGATCTGATTCGCGATCAACTCACCCAGCTGCTGAAAGAAGATAAAGCCCAACAGCAAATTCACCAGCTATTGCGTGAAAACGGTATCGAGCAATAACACGCACTGAAACGATACGGACTTCGGTAAAACCACACCGTACCGGTTTAAAGCGGATTCCCATATAAAAAGGTCGTCTGAAACCTGTTTTAAGGTTTCAGACGACCTTTCGTTTGATATGCTTGATTTAATTAACCCGGTTTGCCGTCCAAACGCGGGCGGATGAGCCAAGGGATGTATTTCCATGCGTAAAGCAGCAAGGACAGGGCAAACAAGACTGCGGAAGTACGGATGCTGTGGGTGTAACCGGTGCCGCTGACAAAGGTTGCAATAATGCGGATGACGGTGGCGGCTATCATCAGCCAAAAGGCGACGGGTACGGATTTGGGTGGCGGATAGATGGAGTTGCCGGTATGCCCGAGCGCAGTGCGCGCCATCATGCCTAATGTCAGGACGCCGATGCCGCCGACGCCGATGAGATGTACGCCAAGATTAAGGAAAGAGCCGTGGAAGTAGGAAGCACCGATGGCAATCAATCCCAAACCTGTGAACAAATAGCCTGCGAACAAAATCCACAGCATCGGTTCTTTCAAAACGGCTTTATACCACCAGCGGTAAACCTGTACGGTAAAAATCACGCCCGCTGCAAAGGCAAAAGCAGATGAAAGCCAAGGCAGGGCATGGTGCGCCATCAGCATGGCAGTCAGCATGGGCAGCCAGAGGGACGCATGCGCGACCCACATCGGACTGGGGATTTGCGGAACGTTCAGGCGCTTGGAGGTAAAAAAGGAAATAATCCGCATGCCAATAAGGCCGATAAAGCCTGAGACCATAATCAGACCGGACTGCAGCCCGCTGAGCAATGCAGATGCGTTTCCGGCATGCAGTTGGAAGTGGAATGCGGCGTGCGTGCAGCCCAGGACGACGATGGCGAATACGGCGACGTAGTTGCGTTTGTTTTTGGAACGGATGACGGGCAATGCCATGCAAACTGCGCCGTACCAAAAAAACAGCGTACCGAGTATGCCGCTGGCGGTTGCGCCCCAGCCTGGAATGAAAACGGCAATCCTTGCTGCCAACCAAAAAGCGGTTAATCCAGCCAAAACGCCGCCGCGCGTGGGCGGCTGCCCCGTCCAAGTGGCAACGGCGGTCAATAGGAAGGCAATGACGACGAGTCCGGCATAGCCCCAGATCATCTCATGGGCGTGCCAATAAAAATTGGACAACTCGGGCGTACCCGTATAGCCGAAGCCCCAAAGCAGGATGGAGAGTGCGCCGTATAGTGCCGCCAGCGAGTAAAACGGGCGGAATGCCATTGCCCAAACAGGGTGTTTGAAAAAGGCGGTCATGGTAGTTCCTTGGTTTGTTTTTTGAATGGTTTGTTTTAGGTTTGAATAGACAGGAGGGTCGTCTGAAAACGCTAAAATCATGCTTTTGGATTTTTCAGACGACCTTTTTCAGATTCCTTCGGGTTCCGGCAAAAACGGCTCGACTGCGGGAAACAGTTCGCGTTCTTCAAAACGGGCATGGTCGCGCAGGGTAACGGCAAAGTCCTTATTCCATGCTTCGTTAAGATATTCAGGATTTGCCATCATACTGCGCAGTTTGGCGTGTTCGGCTTCGAAACGTTCGCGCATCGCAACAGGAATATTCTGCCAATGCGGGGCGAACATGGTTTCTTCTTCGACAAAATGCGGTTCCAATTCAAGGAAATGGGCTTCAAGCTCTGTTTGATGGCTTTCAGCAGGAGCGCGCAGGAGGCGGACGCAGAGTGAAAGGGCGTGATGGTGTTCGCGGGAAAGTTCGATAAGTGCTGGGTGGCGTTTTAACGGCTTCATAATATTTGATTATAATGATAATAAATTATCAAACTACACTGGATTAATTTAAATGTTTCAGATATTATGAAACTTAATCATATATAAAGTCAAACACATAACGGCGACAATTTCCCACTGGAAACACTGCCGCCGCCCTAAAAAAATAATATATTCTGAACAGAGAAAACCATGTATCTGACGCAACATACGGATTATGGTCTGCGGGTATTGATTTATGCGGCCATAAACGACGATTCGTTAGTCAATATCGGAACCATTGCCGAAGCCTATAACATTTCAAAAAGTCATTTAATGAAAGTCGTTACCGCGCTTGTCAAAGGCGGATTCCTGACCAGCATAAGAGGGAAAGGAGGCGGACTGCGTCTTGCCGACACACCCGATAAAATCAATGTCGGCGCGGTCGTGCGCCATCTTGAACCCATGCAGGTTGTCGAATGTATGGGGGAAAACAACGAATGCCTGATTACACCGTCTTGCCGTCTTACCGGCATTTTGGGCGGAGCGATTAAGGCTTTCTTTGCGCATTTGGACGGGTTTACTTTGCAGGATCTGCTCAATAAACCAACCTACGATTTGCTATACGAACCCAAAATCGAAATCGTTGTCGAAAAAACAGACGATAAATCGGCATAAGCTACCTACTCTGCCGATATGTTTTAAGAGACTTAACTGAAAACCCGCACAATCCCAAAATAGGAAACATCTGATCATTCTTGTAACCACAACATTTCACAAGCATCAAATTTTCTATTTTCAGACGACCTTTTTGGGAAAGTGTACGGGTCTATCCCGCTATTCAAGCCACACCAACTACCGACCTGCAATAGCGGGAATCAATCTAAGAACACAAGCCAATCAATAAAATAATATTTTTGCAGCTTTTTCTCCTCTAAGGCACGCCATCGCCATCGTTTTATCCAAACCACTTTTATTGTAAATTTGTGAACTTTTCCGGATGAACAACTTCTAATGCAGTTGACTGAGGCGTCGCTTCCTCTTTTTCTTTTGTTTTATTGTGATAATGAATAGCAATATCAAAATGTTGCATTGTACATATTAATATTTTAGATTATTCCAGAATAAATATTAACTCAAAAAACAGATGTAAAAACAGGTTGCAAACAAAAATTGTTGCTATTATCATGCGTCGATTATGAATAAAGACCGAATTTTAATCCCAGTAGCCGTCATTACCGTAACATTGCTTCACGCGGGCTTGATTGCGCTTTTGTGGGAAACATATAAACCGCTTATACCGGAAATGGCAAATATTGAGTTTGTCGATTTGGCGGATTTAGGTGGTGGCGACGGAGGTGGAGACGGCACCCCCGAAGGCGAAGGTGCGCCTGCCGCTCCCGAAAAAACGCCCGAACCGCAAAAACCTAAGCCACAGCCTAAACCCAAACCGGTCGAACAGCCCAAACCACAATTTAAGCCGGTCATAACAAAAAAAGCGGATGCTGATATCCAGCAGCCGAAAGAGAAGCCCAAGCCGGTTGAAAAACCAAAGCCTGAGCCAAAACCAGAACCCAAACCGGAACCTAAGCCTGAACCTAAACCCGAACCACGTCCAGAGCCTAAACCCCAACCCAAACCAGAATCCAAGCCTGCACCTAAAGCCTCGGACTACACCAGCAGCAGTAAAACCGGGCCGAATACTGCGGAAAACGGTAAAGGCAACGGACAAGGTAAAGCTCCTCATGGCGACAGCAAAGGAAACGGCGGAGGCAACAAAGGCCCTGGTAACGGACAAGGTGAAGGCAGCGGCCCCGGCAGTGGTGGCAACAAAGGCGAACATGGTTCAGGTAGTGGCAGTGGAGGAGGTTCCGGCGGTGGAAATGGTCCTGGAACAGGACCGGGTAGTAGTAGAGCCAATCCCGTTAAAGGCGGCACTTGCCATATTCCTAAACCGCCATATCCGCCTATAGCGGCAGAAAACGGAGATACAGGTACAGTTATGCTGAGTGTCTTGGTTGGCCCAGGAGGAAAAGTTGCTGAAGTTAAAATTTTAAAACGCAGTGGCTCCAATGCTCTTGACCAAGCTGCCCGTAAAGCAGTTAAAAATGGTGCTTGTAATGCCTCCGTTTGGACTGAATTCCGAGTCCCGGTCTCTTTTACTCTTGAGTAATCGGGCGCAACACCTTTATCGACAAAAGTTTTAATTTACTTGGAAAATTTGGAAAAATTATGGATTTAAAAACAATATTCGAATCAGGCGATTTTGTTCTGATCAGTGTATTCGTGTTGATGTTAGTGATGAGCATCGTGACTTGGTGCCTGATTATCCTGCGCTCCATCAAACTGAAAAAAGCCAAAACCGCCAACGCACTCGTTAAAACGCAAATGCTTAATGCCTTTACGCTTACCGAAGCCGTGCAAAAAGTGAAAGATATTGATGCACCAATGAGCCGTGTAGCGGACGAATCCCTGCGTGCCTACCAAAGCTATCGTCAAAGCAATGCGAAAACACTTACTACCGAGCTGCCTTTGAATGAATACCTCGTCATTCAAATCCGAAACAGCATGGAACAAAACATGCGCCAGTTTGATTACGGCATGACTGCTTTGGCATCCATCGGTTCAACTGCCCCGTTTATCGGCTTGTTCGGTACGGTTTGGGGGATTTACCACGCCTTAATCAATATCGGTCAAAGCGGTCAAATGAGTATTGCCGCAGTAGCCGGTCCGATTGGTGAGGCGTTGGTGTCAACTGCCATCGGTTTGTTTGTCGCCATCCCTGCCGTCTTGGCGTATAACTTTCTCAACCGCGGTAAGAAAACCCTCTCTCAAGATATGGACGCTTTCGCACACGATTTACACGTCCGCCTGTTGAATCAAAAGGACTAAATTATGGCATTCGGCTCTATGAATTCCGGCGATGATGCACCGATGTCAGACATCAACGTTACGCCTTTGGTCGACGTGATGCTGGTACTGTTGATCGTTTTCATGATCACCATGCCCGTACTGACCCATTCGATTCCTTTGGAACTGCCGTCCGCTTCAGAAAATGCAGCGAAACAAAAGGAAAAGCAGCCTAAAGACCCCCTGCGCCTGACCATAGATGTTAATGGCAACTATTACATCGATGGTGATTCTGCAACCAAAGCGGATATTAATACAGTTACTTCCCGACTGAAAACTGAAAAGCAGAAAAACGCCAATACCATCGTTGCCATTTCGGCAGACAAGGCCGTTGAATACGAATATGTCAACAAAGCCCTCGAAGCTGCCCGCGAAGCAGGTATTACCAAAATCGGCTTTGTGACCGAAACTAAAGCACAATAATACCGGCAGTAAAAAAGGTCGTCTGAAAAGCATTCCTACTTTTCAGACGACCTTTTACATATAAATCAGACGCAGCCTAAATACATCCAATACACTCATTTTCAGCAATTCCTCTTTTCCTTCATAGTGCAGATGAACTGCATTTTCTATAAATTCGACTTCCTAGATACCCAAATCTACCCTAACCTTCCCGATTGGAGAATAGTTAGACACAAAGCCGGAGGCTCTCCATTCGCTCAAGGATAAGGGGTCGTCTGAAATCTTCACTCTTTTCTGTAAAAATACCCTTAGCAGCTACAATATAAGGATTCGGGAAGGTTGTTTTAAAGGCCCCTATTCCCCGATTTCCCTTAATAACAAAACCGCCATGCCGGATTAGCATCCACCCAACAAAGCGATAAAACCATCTTTATCTTCAATCAAACGAGCACAGAACACACTCTCTACAAAACACTTTCCATTTCAAAAAAGGTCGTCTGAAACCAGATGTGTAATATAGTGGATTAACTTTAAATCAGGACAAGGCGACGAAGCCGCAGACAGTAC
>JVVZ01000515.1:0-27968 GCA_001062585.1 Neisseria meningitidis | reverse complement strand
CCCGCCCTTTAGGGCGGTAGAATCAGAATTTATTTGGGAGGGGCGTAACCCCTTCCAAACCAGGACGGCACATAGGGCGACGCTTTATGTGTCGTCCTGTGTGTTGAAACGTCATTTGTTGAATCCTTATCTGTTATTAAAGGTCGTCTGAATTTCAGACGACCTTTCTTTTTGGAGATGTCATGCCGGCAATTAGTGTCGATGTCAGCAAAATGGTCGCACGCTTGGATGATGTCCAACGCCGACAAGTCCCGTTTGCCGCTAAAAATGCGGTGAACAAACTTGCTGCACAGGCAATCGGCAATCTGCAAGATGAAATGAGGGATTCGTTCTTCAACCCGAAGCCGTGGACGTTGAACAGTCTGTTTGTCAGACAGTATGCAACCAAGGAGGAATTGACCGCCGTGGTCGATTTCAAGGACGGTGCAAAGGATAGAAGCGCGGGCAAATATCTGACGGCGCAAATTTATGGTGGAAGCCGTCGGGCGAAAGGTATCGAGGCGTTTCTGGTTTCGCGGGGATTGATGCCCGCGGGGTATCGGATTGTGCCGTCAGATGCGGTAAGGCTTGACCGTTTCGGCAATATCACGCTGGCTGCGTTTCGGGCAATGGTGCGTGGATTGAACGACGGTACGCATTTCGCCCTGCTTAAACGACGCGGCAAACTGTCTCCGGGAATTTATAAGCGACAAAAAAGAAAAGTAAAAGCCTTGGTTGTGTATGTGTCAGCGGCACAGTATGAAAAACGTCTCCGGTATTTTGAGGTTGCGGAACAAGCTGTCGTCAGTAATCAGCAGGCAGTCTTTGCCGAAGAACTCGAAAAAGCATTCGCCACAGCCCGATAAGGTACTTCCTGGACTTTCAGCCACGCGGGTAATTCGAGCCGCGATTTCTGTTAAGCGACAGGTTGTCTTAGCTTCCTTCCTTTGGAGTCATGTATTGTGATAGTAAATAAAAAAGAACTTGCAGAAATTATCGGCATATCCGAACGGTCGCTGACTGAATGGCAAAAAGAAGGGTTGCCTGTTGCCAGTTATGCCGACAACCGTGGTCAGGCAAATGAATACGATACCGTTGCGGTTATCCGCTGGATGTTTCAGCGGGAACTGGAACGGCTGAACAAGGAAAAGCCGCGCGACCGGCTGGACAGGGTGAAGGCTGAATTGGCTGAATTGGAGCGGGACGAAAAATTAGGACAGCTTGCGCCGGCCGCGATGTTTGAGCGCGCATGGGGCGATCATGTTTTAGCGGCTCGGACGGAATTTTTAACGATGCCCGAGCAGTTGGCGGCTGAACTGACGGCGACGTCGGGCGTGGAAATAGACCCTGACACCATTGCGGCGTACATCAACAGGGCGCTGGAAAAATTATCGAATTACGGAGCAGAAAACGATGGAGATGACAGCCGCAACCATGCAGGCGCGGATGGCTGAGACGGTGGCGCGGGTGTTGCGGCAGGCGTGCCGGAAATGGGCACCGCCGCGCAAAATTAAAACCCGCGACTGGGCGAACAAGTACCGCTATCTTTCCAGCATAGAGGCCGCCCGACCGGGCAAATACGTTTTGGACGTAACACCGTATCTGGCATGGGCAAACAGCCCGCTTGATGCGCTGGACGACCCGTCCGTGCAAGTGGTTGTTTGCCAGAAATCGGCGCAAGTGGCGTGGACTTCGGGTGTGCTGGGTAACTTTTTGGGCAAATCCATCGATGCCGAACCCAGTCCGATACTGGTTCTGTTCCCGAAAGAAGGGGCGGCTAAAGAGTACATGGACGAAAAATTCGTTCCGATGGTCGAAGCGACCCCCGCCTTGCGCGAGAAAGTCGATACCCGTATCCGCGCGCAAGGGCAGCGGCAGTTGTTTAAGAAATTCCCCGGCGGTTTTCTGAAGCTGGTGGGCAGTAACAGCCCTGCCAGTGTGAAATCGTCGCCGGTGCCGATTGTGTGCGTGGAGGAGCCGGACGACTGTAACCTGAACCTGCGCGGTCAGGGCGACAGTATCAAGCTGGCGAAGGAGCGAACCAAAACCTACCGCCGCCCGAAAATCGTATTAGGCGGCACGCCGACTATTGCGGGCGTCTCGACAATCGCCGCCGAAATGGAGTTGTCGGACAAGCGCGTCGGCATGGTGCCGTGCCACGAATGCGGCGAAGCCCATGTGTTGAGCTTCGATTACCTTTCCTGCGACGAAGACCCGAACGGCAACCATCCTGTTTTCGGCAAAAAGCTGCCGGAAACGGCGCATTACACCTGCCCGAACTGCGGCGCGGTGTGGAACGACATGCAGAAAAACCGTAATGTGCGTCGCGGTTGGTGGCAGGCGACCGCGCCTTTTCACGGCACGGCAGGTTTTTACCTGAACGAGCTATACAGCCCGTTCCCCGGCAGTGTGTTTTCCGAACTGATGAAAAAATGGTTGACCGCGCAATACGAAGCGGACAACGGCGATATATCGCCGATGATTGCCTTCGTCAATTCGTCCATCGGAATCCCGTTCGAAATGACCAATGACGGCGTGAAGGAAGACGACCTGGCAGAACGCGGCGAAGACTACGCCGAAAATACCGTTCCGCGCGGCGGTCTGATTCTGACTATGGGCGTGGACGTGCAACATGACCGGCTGGCCGTCATCATCCGCGCATGGGGGCGCGGCGAGGAAAGCTGGCTGGTTTGGTGGGGCGAAATCCACGGCAACACGGTGGACGTCAAATCCGACGTGTGGCGCAAACTGGCCGAGATGATTTTTCAGACGGCCTACAAACACGAAACCGGCGCGGGAATGAAGATTGCGGCGGTATCGATAGACAGTTCGGACGGCAATACCTCCGACGCGGTGTATCACTTTGTGCGCGGCTGCCGTGGCGTAAAAGCGGTGAATGTGATGGCGGTCAAGGGCAGCACCAACCCCGATAAAGAGATTTTCAGTCGGGCGCGGGCGATTGACTTGAAGCACAAAAACACCAAGGCTGACAAATTCGGCGTGCAGGTGTACAGCGTCGGCGTATCGCGGGCGAAAGACTTGCTGATAGACGAGCACGCTCGAATCAATCTGGAAGGAAGCGGGGCAGGGCGGATGCACTTTTACAAAGATGTCCGTGCCGATTACTGTGGCCAGTTGTTGAGCGAAGTCAAAGTACCCAGCCGCATGAACAAGCACAAAAAGGTTTGGCAGAAGAAAGTCGGCGTACGAAACGAGGCGTTGGACTGCGAAGTCTATGCCCTGCATGCCGCCCGCTCGGTCGGCACGCATACCATGTCGGCGGCAAAATGGGCGTTATACGAAAACGCGCTGTTGCAGTCGGAATTGTTTGCCGAGCCGAAACCCGTCGAACAGGTGCAGGAAAAAACGAAGGCGGACAGCGGCAGCGGTTTTGCGGCAACCAGACGCCGTAAGGGCAGTAACTTCGTTACCAATTATTGATTCAGGCCGTCTGAATAGATAGCTGTCCAGCCGGTTAAGCGTCAACCGGACGTCAGAAAACGCTTTTCTGCTACTACATTTCAGATTAGGGCTTGATACGACGTTGCCCGAAGTTAGAGGGCGCGGTCAAGGTTTGCGGCCGCCTTTTAAGTGCAAACCAAGACAAAGGCCGTCTGAACAGCAGATTTCAGACGGCCTTTATACGGCTATAACCATGAGCGAAAAAGAACAGGTTCTATCACACATTCGGACGCATCCGGGTTGCACATCGACCGGCGTTGCCAATGAGGTGTATGGAAAGCAGAAGTGGAGCGGCTGGATTTTTGCCCGCCGCGATATTGATACGCTGATTGAGGAAGGCTTGGTGGAAGAGCGTTTTGAGCAAGGCGTCAGTAAATTTTATGCAAAAGAGGCCGTCTGAAAATGAACGGTAATGACTATGCGGTAGAACTTGAAGAAGCGCGAGAGATTCTGAACAGCCTTCGAAAAGCCTACAAGGAACATGCGGCAGGCAGGGGCATGACCAAGCGGTACAAAATCAAAGACCGCGAAATGGAGTTTTCCAGCCTTGCCGATTTATTGAAGCAGATACGGTTCTGGCAGCGGGAAATTACGCGGCTGGAAGCGGCGGCGGGTATTTCCCCGCGCCGTTCAGGCCGTATCATCACGCGATTTTAGGATGAGCTATGGCAAAACAATCAAATGCCGCGCCGCAAAAGCGCGGTTTTTTTGCGCGTTTGTTCGGCAGGCGGGAAGCCGTCCCGAAAACAGCCCGCCGCAACTTTGCCGGAGCGCGTCCGGTCGGGTCGCTGGCTTCGTGGCAGCCGCAAAACTGGTCGGCGGACGCTTTGGCGCGATCAGACCTTGACCGCCTGCGCGCCCGCGCCCGCAGTCTTGCTCGCGACAACGACTACATGCGTAAGTTTTTGAACATGGTCGAAAGCAACGTTATCGGGCGCGACGGTTTTGCCCTGCAAATGCGTGTTTTGCTGGATAACGCCGACAAGCCCGATGCCTTGGCGAACAAGGCCATCGAAGCAGCGTTTTCCCGCTGGGCGCGGCGCGGTGTGTGCGACGTTACCGGCCAGATGTCTTTTACCGACCTGCAACGGCTGCTGATTCGCAGCGTGGCGCGGGACGGCGAAGTGCTGATTCGTCATATTTCAGGGTTTGACAATGATTACGGCTATGCGTTGCAGGTGCTGGATATTGACCGTTTGGATACGGGATACAACGTTCCACAGCAAAACGGGCGCAACGCCGTGCGCATGGGTGTTGAGTTAAACAGCTATTCCCGTCCTGTGGCGTACTGGCTGCGGACGGCACATCCGGGCGAATCATACGGACAGACGGGTACGGGCAATTTACGCGAACGGGTGCCGGCAGAGCAAATCAGCCATATTTTCCTGCACGACCGCCCAGAGCAGAGGCGCGGCTTTCCGTGGGTGGCTTCGGCCATCATCGGCCTGCAAAACCTGTCGGGCTATCAGGAAGCGGCCATTATCGCTGCCCGTGTCGGTGCATCGAAAATGGGCTTTTTCAAACAGACGGAAGATGCCGACAACTTCATGCCGCCGATTGACGGGCAAGAGGTCGATAACGGGCGCGGCAGCATCGATTTAATCGATTCGGTCGAGCCGGGTACGTTCCACGAACTGCCTCAGGGTTACGACTTTACGCCGTTCGACCCAGATTACCCGCACGCCAATTACGACGCATTCGTCAAAGCCAGCCTGCGCGGTATCGCCAGCGGTTTGAACGTGGCTTATCACAGTTTGGCGAACGACCTTGAAGGCGTGAACTTTTCCAGTATCCGCAGCGGGACGCTGGAGGAACGCGACACATGGATGACGTTGCAAAACTGGTTTGCCGAAGCGTTCTTGTATGACGTATTCGACCGCTGGATTGAGGCGGCGTTGCTAATGGGCGCAATCAAGATGCCGTCCGGCAAATCGCTGCCTGCCGGCAAGCTGGACAAGTTCAAGGCCTGCAACTGGCAGGGGCGCCGCTGGTCGTGGGTTGACCCGCTGAAAGATATTAATGCGCATAAAGAGGCAGTGGCGCTGGCGGTCAAATCCCGCCGCGATATTTGCGCGGAAATGGGTTTGGATTTTGAAGATGTTATTACCCAAATCGAACAGGAAAACCAGATGTTGGCAGGAAAAGGAATCATTGCCGACGTAAAACCGGCCGCATCGGCGGCAGAACCGGAATCGGAGGATAACCCGAATGAAGAAAATGAAGCCTGATAAGGCGCAAATGCAGCAAATGAGCCGTTTTGCCGTGTTTCAGCGTGAAAGCGTGGATGTTGAAAAACGGACGGTCGAAGTGGCGTTTTCCAGCGAAGAGCCGGTAGAACGCTGGTTCGGCGAAGAAGTATTAAGTCATGCGGCGGGTGCCGTTGACTTGAGCCGTCTGAACGACGGCGGCGCGGTGCTGTTCAATCATGGCTGGAGCGACCAAATCGGCGTCATCGAACGTGCTTGGATTGATGCCGACAAGCGCGGCCGTGCCTTGGTACGTTTTGGCAACGGTGCGAAAGCGACGGAAAAATTCCAAGACGTGCAAGACGGCATCCTACGCCATATCAGCGTCGGCTACCGCGTGGAAGACATGGTATTGGACAATCCCGATGCAGACGATGAGGACTACCGTTACATCGTTACCCGCTGGATGCCGTATGAAATCAGCTTTGTAACTGTTCCGGCAGACCCGACAGTAGGTGTCGGCAGGTCGGCGGAACCATTTATTGAAAACCCTGTAAACCCAACCCCTGAAAAAGGAAATCGAAACATGGATAAAAATCAAACGCCCACTACGGTGGAAACTCCCGCCGCTGCAATCCCTGCCGTTGCAGCAACCGATACCAACAACACCGCCGAACGCGGTATGCAGAACGAACGCGCCCGCGTTTCCGAACTGTTGGCCATTGGTCGCAGTTACGCCGCCCACGGCGGTATCGAAGCAGCCGAAAAGGTTATTAAAGAGGGCGGCAGTGAAGCCCAATTACGCGCCGCCATCATGGCAAACATGCAGACGAAGCCGACCGTTACCGCCGGTGAAATCGGCATGACTGATAAAGAACAGCGTGAATTTTCCCTTCTCCGCGCCATGTCTGCCGCCGCAACCGGCAAATGGGACAAAGCTGGCTTGGAACGCGAAGTGTCGGAAGAGTTGGAAAAACGACATGGTCGCGCAGCGGCAGGCTTCTTTGTGCCGACTGATTTGATTGCCCGCGCTTACAGCAAAGGCAATGCGGCAAACGGCGGCAACGTCATCGAAAACGACTTCCGTGAAGACTTGTTCATCGAACTGCTGCGCAACCGACTTGCCGTTGCCCAGTTGGGTGCCACCGTACTGGACGGCTTGGTCGGCGACATCACTATTCCGAAACACCTGACAGGAAACACCGTTCAATGGGTGGATGAAAACGGCAGTGCGACCGAATCGAACGCCACTTTCGGACAAATGAGCCTGAAACCGAAAACCGTTACCGCCAATACCGAATTGAGCCGCAAATTCATTTTGCAATCCTCGCTGTCTGCCGAACAGTTCGCACGTAGCGAATTGTTGAAAGCCATGATGCTGGGTATCGACTTGGCGGCCATCAATGGCAAAGGTACCGGCAACGAACCGACCGGCATCCTGAACACTGCCGGCATCGGCGCGGTGGAAATCGGTGCGAACGGCGGTGCGCCCGAATGGAAGCATATCGTCGCTTTGGAAAGTGCCATTGCCGCCGCCAATGCCGACATCGGCGATTTGGCCTACATCACCAATGCCCGCGTCCGCGGTCTGCTGAAAACCAAGCTGAAGGCCGACGGCGTGTCCGGCTACATCTGGCAGGACGGCGCAACGCCGTTGAACGGCTACCGTTGCGCGGTATCAAACCAAATTCCGTCCAACCTGACCAAAGGCACGGCGGCCAACAAATGCAGCCCGCTGATTTTTGGTAACTGGTCTGATCTGATGATTGCACACTGGGGCGTTTTGGATGTGATTGTTGATCCGTACACCAAGTCTACTGCGGGCGCGGTACGCATCACCACGTTGCAAGATGTGGATATTGCCGTCCGTCATGTCGAATCCTTTGCCGCCATTAAAGACATCGTGGCTGCTTGATTGTGAAACCCAAGGTCGTCTGAATTTCAGACGACCTTATTAATTGAGGTATTAAAAATGGCAAAAATCAAAATTATCCCGACCCGTAGTTTTTTCGATGGTGAACAGACGTTTGCCGCAGGGAAAAAATATTCGGTGGACGAATCTGCGGCGGCTGTCTATATCCGCGAAGGTTGGGCGGTAGAAGCGCCTGCCAAAGAGGCCGAATCACCTGTTGCCGATGGCGGCGAAGCTGAAGATAGCGGTAACGCATCCGGTGAAGGCGGTGAGGACGGCAGTGTTTAACGAGCCGCTGAACGTGTTTACCAATCCTGCTGATTTCGGTGAAACCGTGATGATTGACGGTAAAGAGGTAAACGCGATATTTGACCGTGAATTTATGACGGATAGCGGGTTTGGTGTTGCCGTTGCCAATGCCGACCCGCAAATCATCGTTACTGAAGACGACCTGCCGGAAGACGTGAAGTCGGTGGTTGTTACCGTGCGCGGCAAACGTTATGCGGTGGCGGAAACCGATTTTGACGGTTGCGGAGTGGTTGTTGTGCAATTGAGGGCGATACATGACAAGCCGACTTACTGAAATCCGCAATGCGGCGACAGATGTGCTGAAAACGAAGTTCCAGCGCGTGTATTCCGGGCGTGGTTTCGCGCCTGCGCAATCGCAGTTGCCGTGTGTTGTGGTGTACGTTGACAGTCGCCGAACCGAACAGGAAACGTTTGATTTTCCGCCTACCTACCGGCATACGGTGCGGCTGGTTACGTTGGTTTGCGTGCAGGCTGCTTCCGGTGCGGACGAACTGGCGGAAGAGATGCTGTCTTTGATTGGGCAGTTGTTTGCCGAACATTCCGATTTGGGTGTTGGTGATTTGGAAAATCTGGTGCCTGATTTGCTGAATATCGATTCCGACGAAAGCGGCGAAGCCGTTACCGTCTATTATCAGCAAGGATGGCAGGCAATTTATTTTGATACGGCAGTCTGATTTCAGATTGCCTTTAATTTGGAGTTGAAGTATGGCAGTGAAATTACCGAACGGTGCGACCGTTCACATTGCGACCGCTTTGGCGGCGGAGAAAAAAGCTACGGTGGCAACTAATGCTGCCGAATGCGTCCTGACGGTAGCAGGACACGGGTTTGCCAACGGCGATTTGGTTTTGTTTAAAAGCGGCTGGGGAAAGTTGAATGAACGCGTTTTCCAGATTGGCGATGTCAAAACCGATACATTCAAGCTGAACGGCATTGATACTTCCAATGCAGATGAGTTTCCGGCAGGCAGCGGTATTGGTGCTGTTCAGAAAATTACCGATTGGGTGCAAGTTTCGCAAATTGTAGAATTTTCGACCAGTGGCGGCGAGCAGCAATATGTAGATTTTGGTTTCCTGGAGGACGATTTTGACCAGCAAATCCCATCCACGAAATCAGCTATGTCAATGTCGATTAAGATCGCTGACGATACTTCGCTGCCCGGCTACAAAGCGGCTGCAAAATGCAGCGATAAAGGCGGCAAGTGGCCTTTGAAAGTGGTTTTGAAAGGTGGTGGGCTGATTTGCTATAACGGTTATCCCAGCATGAATAAAACCCCCGAATTGGTTCGTAACCAAGTAATGGCTGTAACGTTGTCCTACGCCATTTCCGGCGAAGTAAACCGTTATTGATTTTATCGGCATATCAAGGTTGTCCGAGTTGCTCGGGCAACCTTATTTATTTGGAGTATTGAAATGGCAAAACTTACTTTGAAGCCTGATGCAACTTTCCGACATACCGTGAAAATCCCTGTTCCCGGTGCAGAACCTGCGGACGTCGAATTTGAATTTAAGGCGCGCGGCCGCAAGGCGATGAAAGAATTTACCGAAAAGCATAAAGGCGGCTGGACGGCAGATACCGTCTTGGATTGTGTTCAAGGCTGGGATTTGGAAGAAGCATTCGACCGGCAGAATGTCGAAATCCTGCTGGATAGCTATCCGATGGCGGTGTTTGCCGTCGTCAACGGCTATGTTGAGGAAGTCTTCAATGCCCGCGAGGGAAACTGATTGCCGCCGCGCGTGCGCTTTATGAGAAGCAGCCTGACGCGGCGGAATTGAATGTATTCGGATTTTCGGCGGACGATTTTTCAGAAGAGGAGACCACTTTTGGCGTATGGCCGTGCAACTGGCAGGCGGTGCAACTGTTTATTGCAGTATCGACGCAGTGGCGTATCGGAATGTCGGGTGCGACGGGGTTGGATTATTCCGCCGTTGCAGCGGTTATGGAATGCGGCAATATCAAGCCGAAGAAACGGAAAACACTGTTGGAGAAAGTCCGCATGATGGAGCTTGAAGTGTTGTCAATGTGGGCAGGCGAACATGAATAACGAAACCAAGATTTATATTACCGCCGAAACAGGCGGTGTCGTCAGCGGCGTAGAAAAGGCAAAACAGTCCATCAAGTCTTTGGGGGACGTGGCATCTTCCCAGGGGCGGCGTATTTCTGACGGATTGGTACATAGTGGCGACGGCGCGGAGAAATCGTCAACGGTAGTGTCGGCGGCATCGAAGCGGACGGAACGGTCTTTGGCTTCTCTGGAAAATGCCATCCGCCGCGATATAGCCGTTAAGATTGCAGGCGGTAAGGCAAACCGAGAGTATTACGAAGAGCTTGCGCGCCAGCGCGGTATCGATATTGCACGGCTTAATCCGCTACTGTCCCAATTGGACAGGCATAATACGCAGACCAATCGCGCTACACAGTCTGTCAAGCAGTTCAATAACGCCTTGCGGCAGACCCCGGCACAAATTACCGACATCGTTACCCAGCTTGCAGGCGGGCAAAGCCCGTTTCTGATCATGATGCAACAGGGTGGGCAGTTGCGTGATATGTATGGCGGCTTCGGCGGTATGCTTAAGGGGCTGGCCACGGTCATTTCCCCTATGCGCCTTGCTGTTGCAGGGTTGGGCGGCGGCATTGCGGCATTGGGTTATGCGATGTATCAGGGCGCAGAGGAATCGCGCGAATACCGTAAAGCCTTGATACTTGCCGGAGATGCAGCAGGGATTACTGCAGACAGGATGCAGGAAATCGCTGTTTCGGTCGGGGCAGCGACGGGCGGCTATGCTGATGCGCGTGCTGCAATTACGGCCTTGGTCTCAAGCGGCAAGGTCGCAGCGGACAATTACGAACAATTCGCCCGGAGTATTACCCTCCAGTCGCAGGCAACGGGACAAAGTATTGACGATTTGGTTGAGAAATATACTGAAATCGCCAAAGACCCGCTGAAAGCCGTGGTAGCCCTATCAGCCAACTACCGGACAATGACTGCCGATGTTTACGAGCAGGTCAAGGCTTTGCAGGCACAAGGTCGGGAACAGGACGCGGTTGCATTGGTGCAGCGGAAATTTTCCGAAGAGTCGGAGGATATGGCAAAACGCGTACTGGGCAATCTTGGGTTGATTGAGCGGGCGTGGAAGGATATTAAAGAAAGTGCGTCGGAAGCATGGGATGCTGTTAAATCCATAGGTAGGGACAAGACCAAGCTGGATGAAATTGCCGCGCTGGATTCGTTTATTTCCCAAATCGAAACCAACAAAAAACATCCGGTTACGCGATTGTTTTGGGGTGAAGAGGGCGAGCGTAAGCTGCAGAAAGCCTATGCGCGGCGTGCCCAGTTGCTTGCCGAACTCTACAAGGAGGCAGCCGCTGCTGAAGCTTTGCGGCAAAAACAGAAGCAGAACCAAAACAACACTGAAGGTAACGCCGAATTGGATGTTATTTCGGAACGTTATGCCACGCGCGATGAGCAGCGGCAGCGTGCGCATCGGGAAAACGACGAGGCACGCAAAAAGGCGTTGGACGGCATCACGGATCCGAAAAAACGGAAGGTGGTTATTGACAAGTACGCCCGCAACGCACGGCGGATTAATGAAAGTTTTGCCGAGAAAAAACCTGTCGGGCCTAAAAAAAACAAAATTGAGAAAGAGAAGTTTACTGTTAATCAAACCGTACTTGGTCAGGCAGCACGGTTTGATTATGGAGGTCTAGAAAAACGCTACGGATTACCTAGAAACCTGCTGGCTGCATTGTCGATGCAGGAATCGCGCGGAAATGTGAATGCGATTTCACCAGTTGGGGCGCGCGGTACGATGCAGTTTATGCCTGGTACGGCGAAGCAGTACGGTGTTGATGTTCGTAGTGTTGCATCTTCTGCGGATGGGGCGGCTCGTTATTTGCGGGATTTGCTGAAACGGTATGACAACAATATTGTCAAAGCGTTGACTGCTTATCATAGCGGCGAAGGAAATGTAGATAAAGGCCGTATCGGCCCTATCGGCAGAAAATACGCTCCTGAAGTAATGGCACGCATGAATTGGCTTAGTGGCGGCAAAGGTGAAATAAGTCATGACCCGCGCCGTGATTTCGTCGATATACCGTCTTCCGGCTACGAAAAATGGGAGGAGGATTTTAACCGTCGGGCGGCGGAGGCGGGAGCGAAGCGGGTGCTGGAAATTTTAAACGGCAACCGCGCCATCGGCGAACAGTTGAAGTTGTTGTCCGACCCGACTTTCGGCGATTGGACGCTGAAGCAGCAGGCCGATGCCCGCGAACTGGCGGAGAAGGCCGACGCGCAGGATAGTTTGACGGCCGCCTCCAAAAAATATTCCGACATAGTGAAGCAAATGACCGATGATTCGAAAGAAAAGTTGGATGACAGGCTGTTTGAAATTTCGCTTATCGGCAAAACCCGTGAAGAAATCGAGAAACTGACGCTGGCGAGACTGTGGGACAGACAGATAGCGAAAGCCCGTGAAGAAGGTGCGCCGTTGGAAAGTATCGATTTATTGGAGCGCGGCAAGGCGGAAGGGATGAGCAATCTTTCTCAAATGCAGAAGGCGCGTGCAGACAGCGACAATGATTGGCGCGGCGGTATCGAGTCCGGCTTGAAAAGCTACATCGATTCATTCGGAACGATGAGGCAGGCGATGGAAAATGCCACCGTACAAACCTTCGACAAAATGGGGGATGCGCTGGCAGACTTTGTTGCCACGGGCAAACTTGATTTTCGAAGCCTGACTGTTTCCATTTTGCAGGATTTGTCAAAAATGCTGATTAAAATGGCGATTGTCAATGCAATGAAGTCGGCGTTGGGTTATGCCGACGGCGGTATTGTCGGCGGTGGGAGTACGCAGTTCGACGCGTTGTTTTCCGGCGGCGGTTATACCGGCTACGGCGGGAAGTATGAGCCTGCCGGCATTGTCCACAAGGGCGAAGTCGTATTTTCCCAGCGGGACGTACGTAATCACGGCGGCGTTGCGGCTGTCGAGCGGCTGCGGTTGAATGGTTATGCCGGCGGCGGTGCAGTAGGACTGCCGTCTGTTTTGACCGGAGTCCGTTCGGCCGGGGCTGGAGGCATGCAGGTCAACATCACTATAAATCGGGACGGTAGCACCGAATCGGACAGCAGTGCCGATACGGAGATGGCGAAGCATCTTGCCGCCGCCATACCGGGCATGGTGGAACAGTGGTATGTCAAGAATGTGTACCGTGAAAACGGTACTTACCATAAATAGGTCGTCTGAAAGGAACCGATCATGACTGAAACATTCCGATGGCGTGTTGCTTCGGATAATAAGGCTGTACATAAATTCGATGTCCGTTCCGTCCGCTTTGGCGACGGCTACGAGCAACGGCAGCCTAAATCTTTGAAACCGAAGCTGCGAAGCTGGGAGATCAAGATAGTCGGACAAAAGGCTTTGATGGGAGAAATCAAAGCCTTTTTTGATGCCCGGCGCGGTGTTGAGCCGTTTAATTGGAGACCGCCCGACGGCGTGCCTGTATTGGTCAAGGTATCGGAATATCAGGAAACGGCGAAGGGTGGCAAAGCCTACGAATTGAGCTGTACGTTTGAGGAGGTGTTTTCATGAATCCGCGTATAAAGACCATGTCGGGCGTGATGCTGCAAGCCTTGTCTGCCGCGCAGCAGGATGTTTTGGTCGATTTGTGGCAAGTGGACTTGCGGCCGCTGGGCGGTCGGGTTTTCTATTTCTGCAATCAGGTCAATGAGCGGGGTACGGCGGTTGTCTGGCAGGGACAGGCATATGAGCCTTATCCGATTAAGGCTGACGGCTTTGAATCAACTTCGCAAGGCGCGGGCAACCGTCCGACGCTGACGGTATCGAATCTCTTGGGTTTGATTACGGGCGCGGCGGATCAGTTCGGTCAGCTCGTCGGCGTGCTGGTTGTGCGCCGCCAAACCTATGCCAAGTTTTTAGATGCGGTCAATTTCCAGTCCGGGCGCAATCCGACCGCAGACCCGATGCAGGAAGTCGTCGGCAAATATTTGGTTGAACGGATGACGGCATTGAATGCAGAAACGGCAACCTTCGAACTTGCCGCGCCGTCCGAATCGGATGGTTCGGTCATTCCCGCCCGTATTATGCTGGCAAATACCTGCTGCTGGCAGTATCGCGGCGAAGGGTGCGGTTATACGGGGCGTGCGGTTGCCGACCGTTTCGATATGCCCACGGACGATGCGTCCAAAGACGTATGCAGCAAAACACTGACAGGATGTAGGGCGCGGTTTGGCGCGACGGCAGTTTTGCCGTTCGGCGGTTTCCCGTCTAGTGATAAGGTAACGACATGATGGATTTGAATTTGTTAAGTGAAGAAGTACGGCGCAAAATGCTGGCGTGTGCTGAAGAAGCCGTACCGTCTGAAATGTGCGGGGTTTTGGTTTTCAGTTATGAAGGCTATGAGTTTCTGCCTTTGTCCAATTGCGCCGAAAGCCCGCATGAAACCTTTGAGATTTCCGCTGACGACTGGATGGCGGCGGAGCGCGTCGGCGAGATTGTGGCAGTCGTGCATTCCCATCCGCGCGGCGAGCCGTTTTTATCGGGTGCGGACAGACAGATGCAGGTCGAAACGGGCTTGCCTTGGATTTTGGTTACACAAGGTCGTTTGAAACTGTTCCGCCCCGTTCCGCATTTGCGCGGGCGTGTCTTCGAATACGGCAAGACGGATTGCGGCACGCTGGTGCGCGATGCCTTCATGTTGATGGGGCTGGTTTTTCCCGACCATCCGCGCGGTGATATAGATGAGGACGCGGCGGCAGGCTTTTGGGAAAAGCATTTGGAAAACTGCGGGTTTTCCCGTGTTTCAGACGGCCTTTGCGCCGGTGATGTGGTCTTGACGGCAACGGGCGGGCATGCGTCCCATGCCGTCCTGTATTTGGGCAACGACTGGATGCTGCACCATGCCTATAATCAATTGAGCTGCCGTGTACCTTATACCCGCTATTGGGCGGATGTTACGCACAGCGTTTGGCGGCATCCCGATTTCGAGCCGGCTATGATGCAGGCACTTGAGAACGATTTTATCGTATTTCCTTTCGGTTGAAACCCCGCCCTTTAGGGCGGTAGAATCAGAATTTATTTGGGAGGGGCGTAACCCCTTTCAAATCAGGGCAACACATAGGGCGACGCTTTATGTGTCGTCCTGTGTGTTGAAACATATGGAGCAAGTATGATTACTGTTTGTCTGTACGGCGGCCTGCGCGAATACGGCCGCCGTTTTGTTTTGCACGTCGAGACGCCCGCCGAAGCCCTGCACGCGCTGTTTACCCAAATCAAAGGCTTGCGTCGGCGGATTCGGGACGGGGTGTATCAGGTGCGGTTTGACGGTAAAGACCAGTCGGAAGAAACGATAGGTAGCGTGTTCAGACGGCCTGCTGACGGTTTATTGCACATTGTTCCGCGCGTGCAGGGTGCAGGTAAAAATGGCGGGTTGATTCAAACCGTTATCGGAGCGGTTTTGATTGTAGTCGGCGCGTTTACGAGTTGGGCCGGTGGTACGCAGCTTATCGCCGTCGGTATCGGCATGGTGGCGGGCGGTGTCGCCCAAATGTTGACCAAGCAGCCCAAATTGAATGCCGGCGGCAAGGGGGTGGAAGAGAGTAAGAATTCTGCTTTTTCCAACCTTGCCAATACAGCGGCACAGGGTCGCCCTGTGCCGTTGGCTTACGGGCTTTGCTACTGCGGCAGCCGTGTTGTATCGCAGGGTGTGCAGTCCCGCCGTATCGAACCGTCATCGACGGCGGCTTCGTCAGGTGCGGTGTTGAATTTGGGTTTGTCCAAAACATTCGTTCAAGGTGTAGCAGCAACCGCGCCGAACGGGCAGAAATACCGTACCGACTTTTCAGACGACAGCGTGCGGGCGCGCAATTATAAGGCGGCGTTTTCGGGCTGAAACGTCGTCTGAAAAATCGAAACGCCGCGAAGGGGCAAACTTCGCGGCGTGTCTGTTTTTGTTTGTGTATTTTTGGGGTTTGATCGGTATTCTGAATACCGTGAAGTAAGGTTTTGAATCAGGAAAGGAAACAATATGGGCGGCAAATCGGGCGGAGGACAACGGACACCTTATGAAGCCCCAAGCAGTTTATCCAGCGCCCAGTCGCTGCGGATTATTGATGCGGTATCCGAAGGTGTGGTTTCGGGGTTTGCCAACGGCGATGATGCGCCGTTCAAAAGCGTGTATTTTGATGACACTCCTGTCCAAAATTCGGACGGCAGCTACAATTTTAATGGAGTTACGGGTTATTTTCAGCGTGGCGAGCAAGACCAGTCCTATGTTCCGGGTTTCGATGCTTCCGAGCGCACCGTAGCCGTTTCGGCTGCGGTGAAGCAGAATCAGCCGATTGTTCGCGCCGTTACCGACGAATTGGTCAGCCGTTTGCGGATTACGGTCGCTGTCGAGCGGAATGCGCAGGTTGAAGACAACGGCGACACCGTGCCTGCTGATACCTTAATGCGTGTTGAGTTGATAAACAGCAATGGTGTGCAGGCATCAAATCAGGTGCGTTTCAATGAAAAATCCAGCGGGACATATTATCAGGATGTCGAATTTGATGTGGTACCGCAAGTGCCGTTCAATATCCGTGTTTTCCGAATTTCGCCTGATTCCAAGACCGACAAGGTCAGCAACAATACCTATTTTTCGTCCTACGTTGAAATCGTTGATGCGAAATTGAGCTATCCGCATACCGCGTTTGCGGCATTGTCGATTGATTCGGCGCAGTTCGGGAATCAGATTCCGCGTCGCAATTATTTGATGAAAGGCCGCTTGGTCAAAGTGCCGTCCAATTACAATCCTGAAACCCGCCAATATACGGGTGGAACATGGGATGGCAGTTTCAAAACCGCATGGACAAACAACCCGGCATGGGTTTTTTACGATGTGCTGACCCAGCCGCGATTTTCCACGCTGGCACGTCGTCTGAATGTGGCAGACATAGATAAATGGAGCCTGTACCAAATCGGGAAATATTGCGACGAACCGGTCGATGACGGCTTCGGCGGCAAAGAGCCGCGTTTCGTCTGCAATGCCTACATTACCGACCTGATGCAGGCAGGTGAATTTTTGAACAATCTTGCCAGCGTCTTTACCGGTTTACCGGTTTGGAACGGACAGCAAGTATCCGTCGTCATGGATGCCGACGCCGATCCGGTGGCGCAATATACCAATGCCAATGTTAAAGACGGCCTGTTTAATTATGCGGGTGCAGCGTTGAAGTCCATTCATACTGCTGTTCATGTGCAGTATATAGACAAATACGATGGCTATCGCGCTAAGACAGAATATGTAGCCGACAACGAAGCCATCGCCCGCTATGGTTTGAATATCAAGCAGATTACTGCGTTCGGCTGCGATTCGCGCGGGCAGGCGGCGCGTTTCGGCGCATGGACGCTGCAAACTGAGTTGCGGCAGCAGAACGCCGTAACGTTTGAAATCGGGCGTGAGGGGTTGAAGCATCTGCCTTACGACATCGTGCAGATTATGGACAATCAATACGCGGGTGCGGAGTTGTCGGGACGTGTTGCCGCCATCTCGGGCAATGTGCTGACGCTGGATCGGCCTGTATCCGATGCGGTCGGAGCCTTGGTGTTTTATTCTGAAGGCGGTAGTCTGAAATCAGCGAAGGTAACTGCGGCGGCAGGCAATAAGGTTACTTTGGAGCGCGCGGTGCCGTTGCAGGCTGGCGATACGTGGGTTTTATCCGGCAAAGTCAAGCCGCGCCTCTACCGAGCCATCGGCATCAAAGAGAATACGGATGCGGGTACTTATACCGTTACCGCGTTGCTGCATGACCCGAAAAAATATGCTGCCGTGGATAGTTTTGCGCATTTTGACCATGAAATTACCACGCTGCACAACACCGCCCCTGTGTTGACCGATGCGGCTGTCAATATCGACGGCGGGACAGTTGTGATGACATGGGACAACCTGGCCGCAAACGGTCAGGTTTTAACTTATGATATTAAGATTTACCGTAACAACAGCCTATACCGCCATATCCCTGATGCACAGACAGCAGAAATCCGTCTGGAAAATCTGCCGAACGGCAATTATCGGGCGGAAATCCGCGGCCGTAATGCACGGGGTGTGCTGTCTGCACCGTTGGTTAAGGCTTGGAGTATCGACTATGCCGTTACCGGATTGAGGACGACGCCGAAAACACTGTCTGTGGCCGTGGATTGGGTATTGCCGCAAACCGTTGTTTCCGAGTTGGTTTCCGAGCTGTGGTATAGCAAGACCAACAATCTTCAGACGGCAGCGAAACTCGCGTCGCTGGCGTATCCGCAAAACAGCTATACCTTGACTGGCGTCGGCGTTGCCGACGTTTATTATTTCTGGGTGCGCATTCGTGATATTGCAGGAAATACGGGGGAATTTACCGCTGCCGTACAGGGTAGGGCAGACAACAATCCTGCGCCGATAGTGCAGCAGATTCAGGGGGCAATCGGGAAGTCTGCATTAAGCAGGGAGCTGATAGATACGCTGAATCGGGATATGGCTGCGGCAGCGGGATTGAAAGTGTCAGTAGAGGCAGCGGAACGTGCTAAAGCCTTACAGGAGGAAGCACGGGCGCGAACGGCGGCAATACAAGCAGAATCGTCTGCCCGAACGGCGGCAATACAGGCGGAATCGTCTGCCCGGACTGCCGAGCTTGCTAGAAAGTCATCTGAAATCGGTACGCGTATTGCCGCAACAGAAGCTGTCAATGAGCAGCAGGCGCAGCAAATCCAAACTGTTACGTCTGCGCAAGGCAATACCGCCGCAGGGCTGGAAGCCGAAAAAAAAGCCCGTGCCGATGGCGACAGAGCCGAGGCGCAGGCGCGTGAAACACTGGCTGTCAGACTTGGTAATGCAGAAAGCGGTATTTCGGCATTGCGGGAAACCGTAACGCGCCAGGATGCTGCCCGGTCGTCTGAAATCAACACGTTGACGGCGAAGCTGGAGAGTGTTGAAGTCGGCGGCCGGAACTACGCCTTATCGACGGCTGCGGCGGATAAGGTTCTTACGGTAAGCGGCAACAATCAGACCAAATCCGTTACATTGGATGTGTCTTCAAGTTTGGATTTAAAACAGGGGGACGCGCTGATTATTGCTTGTGATATCGACATTGTTAATGCGACGTCCACGTTCGGCAAACCGTATCCGCGCATCGGTGTTGAGCTTTCTGTCACTTATTCGGACAACACGATAGGCTATTTTAGTGCATGGTATGACGAAGCAGTCAAAGATGCACCGAAGACGCTGAAGCGTCGTCTGGTTGCAAAACATACGGTGGCGAAAGATGTGAAGGCCGTCCGCGGGTTGATTGTGCAGGCACGTTATCAGACGTCTGATTCCATCAAGGTTTCGGGTGTAAAACTGGAGCGCGGCACGGTAGCAACTGACTGGAGTCCCGCACCGGAGGACAGTAATGCCGATGCGTCTGCTTTGTCGGCTTTATCGGCTGAATTGACTGCCTATAAAGCAGCACAGGTTGAAACCGATAAGGCGCAAACCGAAGAAATTCGTGCGGCTAAGGCAGTAGCATCCGGAAATCAGGCAGAGATCACACGCTTGCAGACTGCCAAGGCAGAGAAGGACGAAGTTGCCACTATCGCCCGCAGCGCATTGTCGGCAGAATGGAAGCGTGATGCTGATAATGCTAAAACGGCGGCGGTTGCAGCGGCAGTGGCAGACGCCAAAATTAAGGCAGATGCAGCACAGGCGGCGGCAGAAAGAGCGGCACAGGCCAAAGCAGATGCAGCACAGGCGGCAGCGGCGGCGGATGCCAAGACCAAGTCTGATGCGGCCAAGGCTGCGGCAATTGCCGATGCGGCAGCCAAAGATGCACAAATCAAGCGCGAAGCGGCGGCGGATGCCAAAGCCAAAGCAGATAAAGCCTTGGCGGATGCCAAGTCCTATTCGGATACGGCATCGGCAAAAATTGACCGTCTTGCAGAGACCGTCAGTCGAAATGATGCTGCCCGGTCGTCTGAAATCAACACGTTGACGGCGAAGCTGGAGAATGTTGAGGTCGGCGGACGGAACTACGCCTTATCGACGGCTGCGGCGGATAAAATTCTTACGGTAAGCGGCAACAATCAGACCAAAAACGTTACTATCGACGTTTCGTCTGCTTTGGAACTGAAGCAAGGCGATAGTTTGATTATCTCGTGCGATATCGAACTGGTAAACGCCACATCGCCTTATGGCAAACCATACCCACGAATTGGCGCGGAATTTTCTGTGACCTACGCCGACAACTCTGTCGGGTATTTTGCTGCGTGGTACGACCAAGCCATCAGCGGTACGACCAAAACGCTGAAACAGCGTATTGTCGCCAAACACACAGTTGCCAAAGAGGTAAAGGCACTCCGAAACATCATCGTTCAGGCGCGGTATCAAACGTCTGATTCCATCAAAGTTTCGGGTGTAAAACTGGAGCGCGGCACGGTAGCAACTGACTGGAGTCCCGCGCCGGAGGACAGTAACGCCGATACGTCTGCTTTGACGGCCTTGTCGGCTAAAGTTCAGCAGGCCAGTTCTGCTGTTGCAGAGATAGGAGGGAAAATACAGTCTTTGTACACGCTGAAGACTGAGGCAATAGCAGGCGGCCGTCGTGCAGTTGCAGGGGTTGCAGTGGGAGCCGATGGAAAGACGGGAAGCGGTGAAATCCTTCTGATGGCAGATAAAGTTGCTTATGTCGATCCGAAAGATAAGACGGTTACGCCCGCTTTCGTTACCGTTATCGAAAACGGCAGGGCGAAGCAGGCGTTGAACGGTGATTTGTTTGCTTCAGGTTCTGTCTTGGCGAGGCATCTTGCCGCCAACCTAACCGTCGAGGCGCCGACGTTGAATGGTGCAACCGTCAATGCAGGTCTGATCAACGGCGGTACGATACGTGGCGCGAGAATCGAAGCCGTGGATTTGGAGGCCGCTAATATCATCGGAGATGTCGTGGCGGTCAGGACGTTTGAGCTGAAGCAGTCGCCATTAGGCTATCAGGAATTGATATGCCGAATCCCTGATAGCCGAAAAGCACGCCGGACGGTCATCGTACCGCCGGTTTTTGCTGTTGCAGAAAACGGTGCAGTTGTCAGTCTGCAACTGTATATGGATGGTGTGATTCAGCGGGAGGTTACGATTCAGTCGCCTGAAAAGAGGATAGAACGAAACGAGAAATTTTCCGTATGGGTTCCGGGTGGGCCGCCGTTGTATATGAGGACTCCGCAGGATGTGCCTCTTAGTTTTTCCGTCCCATTCCATCTACCAAAGATAGGCAGTATATCTTTCCAGAAAGGTATCGATGGTGCAGCGCATTCATTGCATATCCTCTGCCGCATTAGCGGCAATTTTGATTATTCGCCCTTGGGCGATTTATCGGGTATCGTCTGTCTTATTGTTTAAATTTTAGCCGTCCGAAAGGGCGGCTTTTTTCTGCCTGCCTGAAGGGTGGGCTTTTTTTATGGAGGTTTATTATGGATCAGGCAAAACGTACAGCCTATGTTAAAATCATTAACGCTTTATTCGACGGAGCTGTCAAGGTACAGCCCGGTCAAATTACCGAAACCGTCGTTGATATGGCGGACAAGATGTTTGACGAAATTGCGACCTGCCATGAGCGCATCAAGCCGATGGCGGTGTTGGCAGAAGGTATTGCAGGAAGTATTGTCAAACTTGCGCCAAACGAAATTCCGCTTATTTTTGGGAATTCGTCGTTTGGAAGCTATCTGAAAAGTAAAACCCGTGATGAAGTGTTTAAGGTGTTGAAGCAAAGCAAGGTTAATAATGCCGTTAAAGTCCTTGAGGCATTTTACGAAAGCTGGTTAAAGTACACTGCAAAAGACCGCCGTCTGAAAGTCTGCATCGTAACCGCGCAATCCCGTTGGCGTTCGCGCTTTGAAATAGAATTGCTGGGAATTTAAACAGGAGCAGAAGTAAATGAAAGCAGTCAGGGATATAGCCTTATGGCTGGCAGTAACGGTTTGGATCAACTTTTTCCCCGACCGTTACCGCTATGATACCGTTCCACAGGGACGGCACGGATACTGGCATGCAGACCATCCGTGGTATCCCTATGCGCGCTTTCTGCTGCCTTTATTTTTAGCCTGTATCCTTTTCTACCGTCATTTTCGGAAACGGAAATAGATACGGCTGCAAAACCGAAACCGTCTGAATGGTTCAGACGGTCTTTTTTTATCCAAAGGAAACCATCATGTCAAAAGACAAAAATCAAATCATCGTCGGAATCAACCGTGAAATCATCGATACCGAAACCGACAGTTCTGCCGAGTTTCACGTCATCCGACATGTATCGCTGGATTATGCAACCGGCTTTAATGTGGTGTCGTTAGACAGCTACGTGCGCAAATCGACATTTGAACGTCGCGGACGTTCGGTCGGTTCGATGCAGTTGAATATTCCGGGCGTGCCGCCGCGCGGTACGGATGTATTGGACTGGGCATACCAGGCTGTTGTGGCGGCGGTTGAAGAGGGCGCGGTCGATGCCTACGGTCAGCCTATTTCCGCCAACAGCCTGACCGGCGCGGAGTTGGTCTATGCTGATTTGCCTGAAGCAGCCATCTGATTCATAACACGGAAGGTCGTCTGAAAAACAGTTTCAGACGACCTTCGCATAAGGGAAAAGAAAATGTCTGAACCGATTATTACCCCTGCCGCCGTTTACACTTTCGGCGGCGTGGTCGGCGCAGGTCATCTGTTGGGGATGCCTGTCGATGCAGTCGTGCTGGGCGCGGTGGCTTCGGCGGCGGTAACGATGATAAGCGAGCCGAAAAGCCGCTGGATGGTAGTGGCCTATATCGTTATCGGCGGCCTTTTGGGTGGCGCTTTTGCCCCACCGCTGACGCATTTCTTAATCGGCGAAGTAGTTGGCAGCCATCCGTCGCTGGGTGAGCAGCGCATACAGTTTGCACATGCCTTTGCCCCCGTCGTTGTCGGCTTGTTGTGGCAGGTATTGTTGAGATTTGCCCGCGCCGTCTGGCCATCGTTCGAAAAGCATGCAGACGATATTGTGGAGTGGCTGCTGAACCTTCTGCCGTGGAGACCGAAAAAATGAAATTACTTTTGATTCTTTCTGCCGCCCCATCACTGATTTCGGCGTACTTGATGATTTGTCGTCTGAATGGGCGCAAGTGGAGTGCATTGTCGCCGGAGGCGTGGGCGTATCTCGCCTTTTTGGGCGGTGCGATCTATACCTTTTACATAGTCTTTGCTTACGGGCTGATGCCGAGTTTAGGCAAATTTATGATGGATATTGCCGCCTGTGTATATTTCGGCAGCCGTTCGGTACGGGTTGTCAAATGGCAGCATCGGCATGGACTGCAATAGGCCGTCTGAAAAAGCAAAACGCCGCAAAGTATGCAGCTTCGCGGCGTTTCTGTATCAAAACTTTAGATAAGGACGTTTGATATGGATAACAATCTTCAAATGGAAGATTAGATACATGATGAATTATACAGAAATTTTGAATGTCGTTGCTGGATTATTTAAGTAAATCATAGGTCGTCTGAAATATTCAGACGGCCTTTTTTAATGGAGAAAAAAAATGTTCAAAGAATTGCCTTGGATGGCGGAAATAAAACGCCACAACGGTTTGAGTGAGATTGTCGGTGTGAAACACAATTCGACGGTTTTGAAATGGCTGGAAGATATGCCCAAGTTTCCGCCTGCCGCTAAAGCATGGTGGAAGGATGACGAAGTACCTTGGTGCGGACTCGCCGTCGGTCATGCCTTGGGCGTTGCCGGTCGGTACGTCATTAAAGATTGGTATCGGGCGGGCGCATGGGCGGACGGTACGGTCATGACCCGATTGGACAAGCCCGCTTATGGCGCAATCGCCGTCAAAAAACGCAAAGGCGGCAACCACGTCTTTTTTATCGGCGGGCGTAATGCCAAAGGTCAGATTATGGGATGGGGCGGAAATCAGGGCAACAAAGTAAGCTGTATCCCATTTAACCTGTCCGACATCGACAGTATTTGGTGGCCGTCAAAAATCCAAAACGGCAATGCAGTCAAATCCCAGCCGTCCGCCGACCGTTATCTGTTGCCGGTTGTTACAGCAACAGGCGCATTTGGAGCAAGCGAGTCATGAAGACGTCTTTTCTTGGCTGGTACATCGCAGGGACAGCCGTGTTGTTTGCGGCTGTTTTTACCGCATGGCATTTCGACCGTGCCGAAAAATACCGCATGGGACGGGAGGCTGCTGCTGCCGAAATTTCGAATCGTCTGAAAGACGGCTATATCGAGCAGGCAAAGCAGGCGCGTTCTGTCGAGCAGAAAGCCGCCGCCGCGTTTGCCGAACGACAAACCAAATTAGAAGAGGAAAAACAAAATGCTGAAAAAACTGTTGCCGCTATGCGTCTTGAGCTTAACCGCCTGCGCCACTACTCCGCCGCCAAAAATCGCAGCAGAAACCTGCCCGCAACCACTACCGCCGCCACCGCATCTGATGGCGCGTCAGATTCCCAAGGCTGGCTATTATTCGGACAGTGCGCTGAAAAATATGCAGGACTGGCAGAAACAGCCGACGGACATGCAGCCGATTTAAGGGAATGGCAGGCATATGGTCATGCAGTAAGCAGTCAGCGTGCCGAATAAGCAACCGCCCGAACCTGTAAGAAAAGATTACAGGTTCGGACGGCTTTTCCCATTGCCATCAGCAGCAAATCAGTTCCATTATCGTATTTTGCAGCCGCGTCAATTCAAGCATCGCACATTTGAAATTGTCGTCGGTTTGATTTTGGTTTTCCTTGCAGAACATAAAGTTTTCATGGGCATCGCTGACTATCTTGGTCAAGTTGATGATTTCGTTTGCCGCCGCGCATTCCGCCAGCTCGATTGTCGACGTATCGCCGTCGTATGTCAGCAGGCGGGCGATGGCGGAATTGTGGCTTTCCGCAATCTCGAGTTTTCTGCATTGGGCATCGCTTGAGTCGGCAGCTTTGACCACAACAGGCGCGGGGAGTTGCTTTTTCTCCTCTGCCGCCAGCATTGCGGGCAGGCTTTCAGCCTGTTGCGACAGGGATGCGCCGAGGCCGAAGGGTTTGACGGGGCAGTTTATGCCGGCAACGATGGGGCGACCGGCTACGGTTTGAGTCTGTTTGTGCAGCCAGCGGATGATGTGGACAAGTTCGCCATACGTCGCTTCGCGCGGGGTTTTGTTGAATTTGCCGGAGAGATGGTCGTCAAAGTTGCCCCATCCCCAGCCGTGGATTTCGCGCAGGCGGTCGCCCAGCATGTAGATGACTTGGATGAGTTCGTCGCGGGTCGGAAGCTGGTCTTTGACGGACGGGGTAGATTTGGCTTGGTAGCCGCCTGTTTTGCGGATGGTCGGGATGACCTCTTCAAAAATCCAGTCTTGGAATTTAATGGCTTCGGCTTTATTGGAACGGAAAATCACGCGGTACAGGTTGGGTTCGCTGATGAAGGTTGCCTCCTGATTCCTGCCTAATTTGTCAGTGAGGTACATTTTATGTACCCCATCTTCTTTCAAATTAAAACGTGATGATTTTGTATTCTGAATTTCAAGAATTTGCGCAACGTCGGTTAAGCAAAATAGTGGTTCACCATTGTGCATTTCCACGCGAACTTGAGATTGATTGAAGTTGAAGTGTTGAACTTGGTTCATTTTGATAGTCCTGTAGAAGTTTTCTAAATGCCCGAATCGGGCGACCGCGTGGTTAGAAACCCTCTACAGTAGGGCGGACTTATTCCCCGAAAACGGGTCTTGTATTCGTCGCCCACGCGGTCATAGAAACTTCCTGCTATCGAAACAAACAACAAGAAAGAAAATTCTAGACACAAAAAAATCACATTGACGGAGTGATTGCCGCTGTAGTGTGGTTTCTACGCCACGAACTGAACTTTAACTAAAAGCCGCCGCGCCGTCAAGAGGAATTTTCAGACGGCATGAAAAAACGCCAAAACGTGGACACGTTTAAAATCAGGCGTTTTCCGAACAAAATCAAAGCAAAAGGTCGTCTGAAATGTGGATTTCAGACGACCTTTTGCAATCATTGTCCAAGAGGGGATGCCTCCCAGCGGCTGGCAAGCCATTCCAGTTCCTGGTAATAGGTATTACGCTCTTTCTGTCGGCGCAGCTCCATAATCATGGGCTTGGCTTTTTTCCATGTGTCCATCACATCCGAGTATTTCAGGCGTTTGTAAATTTCTTCTTCAAATGCGCCGGTGCGTATGCCCAATGCGATAAATTCGTAGCGGTTCAACAGGATTCTGATACTTTCTTTTTCGGCTTCGGCTTCTTTTTTATCGCAGAATGAGGGTTCCATGTATTTGATAAAAGAGGCTTCTGGCGGCAATTGTGCCACTATCCTTTTTGCCTGAACCAAATCGGTATCTTGGTTTTCCTGAATCAGAATGTCGATTGTGGCTCTTTTCCTAATCATTTCGTGATTATGGTTCAGCGTTGTTTTCGCGGATTCCCCATTCTTTTTAATGGCTTTTTGGGCAAAGTAGCCTGTAACGGCTATGGATATGATAATGGCTCCTGTTTGCACCCAGAAGCCATATGCCTGATTGAAGATAATTAAGCTGTCCGGCACCATTTAAAAACCGTCCCAGCCTTCTGAATAGATTTTACCCATTTAATGCTCCTTGTGTTGTCGGTCGCGAATTTCGATATGTGTTTATAGTATGGCAGTCCTTGCCGTTTATCAAGTGGTTTTGTGTGCTTTCGTGTTGTTTTGTGCTGTTTTGTGTTGTTTTGAGCAAAACCGTCGTCTGAATTTTCAGACGACCTTATATTTCTCAATTGCACTTCTTGGCATTTTCCAACGCCTCAACAAAATCCAACCGTCGCGGGCGGCGGCGTATATTGGTATAAACCCGCATACTTTCCCAGTCCCCGTGTAGCGTAACCTGCTGCATCAGCGGGATGGACAGCCCGTCTTCGGCAAGGCGCGTCGCCCCTTCGTGCCGTAAATCGTGAAACCTTAAATCTTCAATATGCAAGGCGCGGCAGGCGTTGGTAAATAGTGCGCTGATTGTTTTCGATTGATACCCGCCCAAAAGCAAATCGGGATTTCCCTGCATCTGTCTTCTGATTTTCTCGCTCTGCAAAGCCTCTATCAGCGGTATTAACTCGTCCCTGACTTCAAATTTCTTATGATTTCCCTTGCTTCCGCGCGGGTGTTTTACATCTCTTACCAGCCATTGACGCGTTTCCAAATCCAAATCCGCCCATGCCAGCCGTCCGATTTCTGCCTGCCTGCGACAGGAATATATGGCGAACCACATAATCAGGTGCATAGGCACGCGCATATCGTTTGAGCTTCTGCGGTTCCACGAAAAATAAAAGTAATCTGTCAGCTTCTGCAATTCTTCTGATGTCGGCAGTCTGTCGCGCTTTTCCGCTTTGCCAATGACCCGCGCGCGCCGTAGGCCTTCAATCGCAATATCGATTTCAGACCAAGTAACTGGATAGCCCCAAACAAAATGGGCATGCTTCAAAATCGAGCGCAAATATTGCAGGTCTGAATTGATGGTGGATGGCTTGACCGGAAGCAGACCCAATTCATCCGATCCGCGTTGGCGGATAAAGGCATAAGACGTGAAATCCTCGCGCCGCAACCGATCGATGCGCTTGTCGGCAATCTCAAAATTCATCACGAAATTCAGTGTCCTGAACTTCGAATCACTATACTCTGTTCGCACCTCGTCCGCATACCGCTTGGCGGCCTCCCGAAGGGTAGGGCATAATGTTTGCCGTTTCTCGCGGAAAAGCAGTTCAGGGTGCATTTCAAGCTCTGCCTCTCTTAATTTCAGCCATTCGACCGCCATAGCCTTTTTAGAAAAGGTACGACTTTCCGAGAAATCAGGGTAGCCCGCCTTTTTAATCCGTATCTGCGCCCGATATACGATGGCACCTGACGGATTGGTTCGTTTTGTTATCGTTCCCATTATTTGTACCATATCCAAATTAAATAAAAATGGTGCATATATGGTACATTGAAAATGCTAAAACGTGCAGAAATAGGGCGGAATAATACAAAATAAACACTTTTAAAAATTAAATAAAATCTAATGAAAACAATCAAATGACTGAATTTAAAGAAAAATGCAGAATCGTGCTTGCTCCGATGCAGGGGCT
>JVVZ01000514.1:0-8343 GCA_001062585.1 Neisseria meningitidis | reverse complement strand
AAACCTGTGTTTGGGTTTCGGTTGTCGAGGGAAAAGGAATTTTGCAAAGGTCTCGACCTTTTGTGCTTTGCCCTATCCGCCAAACCGCCGGTCACCCGCAGCGTGGGTTCTACCCACGGATGAACAGGGAGGATTGGATTCGGATGTTCGGGCGGAAAATCGCAGGCAAAGCCCACACTGCGGATTGGTTTATCCTGAGCCTTGCCTATTTGACCAAAAGGTCGTCTGAAACCGAAATTGGTTTTCAGACGACCTTTTTCTGTTTGACGGGCAATTATGCGCCGAACACTTTCAAACGGTTTTCCACAGGCTCGAAGGCTTTTTCGCCGGCAGGCGCTTCGATGCCGCCGATAACCATTTGCGCGCGCAAAAGCCAGCTTTCGGGCAGGTTCCATTCTTTGGCGATGGCGGCGTCGGGCAGCGGGTTGTAGTGTTGCAGGTTCGCGCCCACGCCGGCGGCGGCAAGCGTTGTCCAGACGGCGTATTGCGTCATCGCGTTCGCATGGTCCGCCCAAACGGGGAAGTTGGCGGCATAAGAAGGGAACTGCTCTTGCAGGCCTTTGACGACGTTTTGGTCTTCGAAGAACAAAATGGTCGCCGCGCCTGCTTTGAACAGGTTTAATTTTTGCGCGGTCGGCTCGAATTGTTCGGCAGGCACGATGGCGCGCAAAGCGTCTTCAACAAATTGCCACACTTTGCCGTGTTCTTCGCCGAAAAGGACGACGACGCGGGTGGATTGCGAGTTGAAGGAAGAAGGCGTGTGCAAAACGGCGTGTTTGACGATTTCGCTGATTTCTTCGTTGCTGATGGGCAGGTTTTTGTTCAGCGCGTAAATGGAACGGCGGGTTTCTGCCGCTTGTTGCAAGGTTTGATAAGTCATTTTGTTTTTCCTTTGATTGATGTTTAATCGGTTGGCGGGTTTGGAAATGGATTCGCAAAACCCGCTTTATAGTGGATTAACTTTAAACCAGTACGGCGTTGCCTCGCCTTGCCGTACTATCTGTACTGTCTGCGGCTTCGTCGCCTTGTCCTGATTTAAATTTAATCCACTATACTTGTTTTCTTTTCAGACGACCTTTGGGTCTATCAGGATTTGTTTTTGCCGAACAGGTTGTCCAATGCCAATGAGCCGCCGCCGGCTGCTGCGAGATAGAGGAACACGAAGCAGAACAATACTGCCGATTCACCGCCGTTGGCAAGCGGGAACAGCGCCGAACCTTGGGAGGCGTGTGCCATGAAATAGGCAGCCGCCATCTGACCGGACAGGATGAAGGCGGCGGGACGGGTGAACAGACCGAGAATCAACAGGATGCCGCCGGCGATTTCCAAAATGCCTGCCACCAACATCAAGCCTTCGGGCGAGCCGCCGCCCATGGCGGTCGGGAAGCCGAAGAATTTCGACGTGCCGTGCAGGAGGAAGAGGTAGGCGGTTACGATACGCAATACGGACAATAAAATGGGTTGGATACGGGCGCAGGTTGCAGACATGGGGTTCTCCTTATCAAAAATGCGGGGTTTAAATGAAAACTAATCTTATCTGTGCAGTATAGATAATTACTGCCGGTAGATATATACTTCTTTTATTGATACAACGTTTCCCTAAAAGAAAACATGGATACCCTGTTCAGCCTCAAAGTTTTCCGCCAAGTCGTCCAAAGCGGCAGCTTCACCCGCGCCGCCGAGCAGCTTGATATTTCCACCGCGATGGCGAGCAAACACGTCAGCCATCTGGAAAATTCGATTAAGGCCAAGCTGCTACACCGCAACAGCCGCAACCTCCACCTGACCGAAGCGGGCGAAGAATACTACCGCCAATGCAGCTACGCGCTCGATACGCTAGACACTGCCGCGCAAAAGGCGGCAGGCGGGGCGGACACGCCGCAGGGCATGTTGCGCGTAACCATGCCGCTTTGGTTTGCGGGCAATTTAATCGGCACTTGGCTGGCGGAATACCGCGAACGCTATCCCGAAGTCACGCTCGATTTAGTGCTCGACAACCGCCACGTCGATTTGATTGCCGAAGGCTTCGACCTCGCCTTGCGCGTGGCAAAAACCCTGTCGCCGTCGCTTATCGTCAAGCCGCTGGCGCAAATCCAATTCGTCCTGCTTGCCTCGCCCGAATATCTGGCGAAACACGGCAAACCGCAAACGCCCGAAGAGGTCATGCGCCATCCCGCCATCCTGCCGACCTACACCGACCAGCGCAATTTGGAAATCACCCATCGGGAAACGGGCGAAAAAAGTATTCTGACGCTCAATCCGGTGATTCAAAGCGACAATACGCTGATGATACGCGAATTGGTCAGGGCGGGCGCGGGCATCGCCTATCAGCCGCTGTGGTCTGCCAGACAGGATTTGAAGGAAGGCAGGTTGGTCAGCCTGCTGCCGGAATATCGGGTGCGGACCGAGCAATTAAACGCGGTTTATGTGGACAGGGCGTTTTTGAGCGCGAAGGTGCGCAGTTTTATCGATTTTCTGAACGAGAAGATTTCGGCGGAAGGGGAATGAGGATTGGGGATGAAGGTTGGCAAAAGGTCGTCTGAAAACGGGAAAGCGGTTTCAGACGACCTTTTGTTTGTGCGGCGGTTTATTTGACCTGCTGCATGTATTTTTTCAGACGGCCTTTGCTCTGCATGGCGCGGTTTTCCAGTTCGTCCACGACGGCTTGTGCTTTGGCTTTGTTCACCGGTTTGCCGACCTGAATCACGCCGCTCATGTTCATCATGCGGTGCGGCGGGCAGGTATAAACGTACACGCCTTCTTTGTCGAGTTTGAGGGTGAAGTCTTTGCCGTCTTCGGAGAGGAAGTCGGCAACGCCGTCGGGCAGGGCTTTGCTTTGCACCCAGTGGCCTTTGTTGGCGGCTTTGAAGGTTACGGTGTCGCCGACTTTGGCGTTGACGTAGCCGGGTTCGAACACCATGCTGCCGTCTTTGCCGTTGTCGAGCATTTTGATTTCGTGGTTGGCGGCGTATGCGCCGAGGGAGGCGGTCAGCATGAGGAGGAAGAGGAATTTTTTCATGGGGGGAGTCCTTTCTAAGGATAAAAATATAGGTCGGGCTGATGAGTCGGAGAGGTAAGCCTTGGGCTTACCGCCCTCTCCCTAACCCTCTCCCGCGGGCGAGGGGATAAGTTGCAGGGAGTCCGCAGGCCGGATGCTCAAATCCGACATTTCAGGAGCGGTTAAGTTACGCACTCTGCCGCATCGGGCGGATAACGGGCAGGCCTTTGCTGTCGTACAAAAGTTCGATGTCCACTTTATACAGCCTGCCAATCATGTCCGCCTGCAACACGTCCTGCGGCGCGCCCTGTGCCTGTACTTTGCCTTCGCCGAGCAGAATCACGCCGTCTGAAAACTGCGCGGCGAGGCTCAAATCATGCAACACCATCAGCGTAACCAGATTGTGTTCGTGCGTGTATTGCACCACGCGCTCCAATAGGTTCAACTGGTGGTGCATATCCAGCGCGCTGACCGGTTCGTCCAGCATCAGGATTTCGGGGCGGCGCAGCATGACTTGGGCAAACATGACGAGCTGCCGCTGTCCGCCGGAAAGCCGCATGACGTCGCGGTGCGCCAGATGGCCGATGCCCAGCTCCGCCATGATACTTGCGGCTTCGTGCAGCAGTTCGTCGCCGACGTGCATGTGCAGCGCGTCCATGCGGCCGAGCAACACGACTTCCAACGCAGTCAGCGAGGCTTCGGCGGCGGTGTCCTGCGGCATATAGCCTATGCGTTTGCGCCAGCTTTGCAGGTGGATTTTGCTCAACGCTTCGTCGCCGTAGCGGATGGTGCCTTTGTGCGCCACTTCGCCGAAAATCGTTTTCATCAGCGAGGATTTGCCCGTGCCGTTCGGGCCGAGCACAGAATAGACTTTGCCTTGTTCCAGCGTCAAATCGATATTGTCGGCGACCACATAATCACCGCGCCGGATATGGACGTTTTCAAGTTTTAACATTTCAGACGGCCTTTAAGCAAAGAGGGCGGCAAACCAGTTTTTAATACGTTGCCATAGTGACGGTTCGGCGACGGTTTCGGCTGATGCCGCAACAGTGTCGGCAGCCGCTTGTTTGTTGCAGTCTTCCAAACCGTCGCAACCCAAACGGATAAAGAAAGTACCCTGCGGCTCGACTGGCAGGTATTTACGGTGGAATTCACGGTAGGTCTCTTCCGGATTCACATCGGCAAAGGCTTCGGGATACAACGCTTTGGCGATAAATTGGGCGGATGCCAAATCGGAAAGCGAACGCGAAGCAGTATGGTAAATGCCGAACACACGGCCGTTTCGGACAGCGGGAATTTCCGCCCAACCGGCACGCCGGATGAAACCCTGTAAGCGTTTTTGCGCTTCGGCGGCTTCGATGCCGATGCCCATCGCCATTGCCGTCGGCTGCTTCAGTCCGGATTCGGTGCCAGAAATAATCACAACGTCGGGCTTGGCGGCAAGAAACTGCTCGGGATTAATCGCCCCCCAGTCTTTGATGAAGGCTGCGGCAATATTGTCGCCGCCCACTGTATCGGCAATCGCACCCCACATATTTTTGCCGAAAGTAAAGCTATGTTCGGCAGGACCCTTGTCTCCGAACTCGATATAGATTTTCGGCTTGGGCTTGCCCGCTTCGGCCACGCGTTTTTGAATGTCGGCCATGCCTTGGGCGTATTCGTCGGCAACCTGCCCTGCACGCTCCGGCGTACCGGCGATTTCGCCGAAAAGTTTGGCACTGGCGGTATGGCGTTCGACCGTTTGCGCATTGAAATCGACCACAACCACCGGAATGCCGGCTTTTTCGAAACGCGGCATTTCTTCTTTCAACACGTCATACTGCCAATCCGCCAACACCACCACATCGGGTTTCATTGCCAAGGTTTTCTCAAACGAAAATGTACCGGCGTTCACATTGCCGATGTCGCCGATGTTTTGCAGCGAAGGGATTTTGGCGCGGTAGAGCGACCAACTGCCGGGGTTGAATTTCTCCCAAAATTCGCGCGAAATACCGACCACATTGTTAAATTTATCGACACCGGATACGGCAATATAATCAGGATAATAAAAGCCCAGCACCACACGTTTGGCAGGCACATCGACCCGCACTTCGCGCCCGCGTACATCGGTAAGCGTTTTCACTTCGGCACAAACACCCTGCACGGCAAGACTGAACAAGGCGGCGGTTAAAATACGGCAAATAGGTTTCATTGGTTCTCTCTGTAAAATAAAAAAAAACAGTTTCAGACGACTCCGTCGCAACAAAAGACCGTCCGAAAAAACTTACCGCTTGGACAATACAATCCAAAAGAAAAACGGTACGCCGACAAACGACGTAACAATCCCCACCGGAAACAGCGCGCCGGGGATAATCACCTTGGACAACACGCTGGCGACCGACAAAAACGCCGCCCCCGCCAGCATCGCGCCGGGCAGGAAGAAACGCTGGTCTTCGCCCAAAAGAATCCGTGCCACATGCGGCGCGACCAGTCCGATAAAGCCGATCACGCCGACGAAACTGATTGCTGTCGCCGTCATCACTGCCACCAACACCAGCGTTTTCAGGCGCAAAAGTTGCAGATTGATGCCCAGCCCGACGGCGCGTTCTTCGCCCAAACGCAGCGCGGTCAGCTTCCACACATCGCGCGAAAGCAACAGCACGCACACCGCCGTAACCGCCGCCGTAACCGCGACAGTCTCCCAAGTCGCCTTGGTCAGGCTGCCGAACAGCCAAAACAGAATCTGCTGCGAAATCTCAGGCGCGGCGATAAACTGAATCAGCGACAAAATCGACTGAAACAGGAACAAAAGCGCAATCCCCACCAACACCAGCATCGCCGAATTGAAGCGGCGCGCCGAAGCAAACAGAAACAAAATGCCCGAAGCCAGCATGGTCATCACAAACGCGCCGATGGGGACGGCAACCGTTTCAGGCAGCCCGAAACCGCCGAACGCAATCACCACCGACGCGCCCAAACCCGCCGCCGCCGCCAAACCCAGCGTATAAGGGCTGGCCATCGGATTGTTCAACAGCGTCTGAATCTCCGCCCCACCGACGCCCAAAGCCGCACCGACTACCAGCGCCATCACCGCAATCGGCAGGCGCAAATCCATCACAATCAGGCGGTTCATTTCATCGACTTCGGGTTTGCCCAGCAAAACATTGACTACTTCGCCGACAGGCAGCGTGTCCGTCATCGCCGGACCGGTGGCGATGTCGAATAAGAAGCTGACCGATGCGATGATTAAAAACATCAAAACAATCAACCAACGCTTGCCTTCCAACTTGCGCTGGTTTTTCACAATCTCGGCGACAACCGAATCATTCATTTTTTAAGCCTTTGAAATTAAGGAACAAGGTCGGACATCCATGCCCGACAATCTCTTTTGTCTGTATCCGTTTTGAAGGGTGGTTTTTTTGAAAATCGGGATAACGGCGTTCCAAACGGCTTTGCCCTCTCCCTAGCCCTCTCCCACGGGGAGAGGGAATCGGATGACTGAACTTCAACTATTGTTGTGATTCCCTGCAATTTGTTCTCTTTCCCACGGAGAGAGGGTAAAGTCCGACCATTGTTTTGATTCTCTGCCATTTGTTCCCTCTCCCCGCGGGAGAGGGTTAGGGAGAGGGCCAAAACAGTCAAACCCACCTGACGCTCTCCGTTCGGCACGACGGAAAGTCGTAGCGTGGGCTTCGCCCACGAAAACAGGAAACCCCATACCGTTTGCCATCATTTCTGTAAACGCTACTGATCCCCTCTCCCCGTGGGAGAGGGCTAGGGAGAGGGCAAAAACAGTCAACCACACCTGACACTCTCCGTTCGGCACGATAGGAAGTGCTTTGCCCGCGAAAACAGGGAAAACCTCAGACCGTTCGCCATCATTTCTGCAAACATTACCCGTGGGCAAAGCCCACGCTACGGTTCTGTACAAAATCCACGCTACTTTCAGACGACCTTCCGCATAAAAAGGTCGTCTGAAACCCACAAACCCGCCTTACTGCCCTTTCGGATACAGGTAAAACGTACCGTTCGGTACAACAGGCAGGTTTTGGCGGTAGAAGTCGGTATAAGTCTTTTCAGGATTGAAGTCTTTGAACAACTGCGGATAAATCGCTTTAGCCATAAATTGAATCGATGCGCCGTCGGAGAGCGTGCGCGAGTTGGCGTGGTAGGCGGCGTAGAGGCGGTTGTTTTTAATCGCAGGCAGGTTCGCCCAGCCGGCGCGTTTGGCAAAACCGGCCAAGCGTTTTTCCGCTTCGGCTTTCGGAATGCCCCAACCCATCACCATGGCGGTCGGGCTTTTCTTCAATTCGGTTTCGCGGCCGGTAATCACGATGACGTCGGGTTTGGCGGCGAGGACTTTTTCAGGATTGATCGGGCCGTAGAACTCGACCGAAGATGCGGCGATATTGTTGCCGCCGACCAGCGTCGCCATCGAACCCCACATACTCTTGCCGAAGGTTACGCTGTGTTCCGCAGGGCCTTTGTTGCCGAACTCGACATACACTTTAGGCTTGGGCAGATTGGCTTTTTTCACGCGCGCTTGGATGGTATCGGCGATGCGTTTGTAGTCCGCCGCCAGCTTGTCGGCCTTTTGTTGCTGGCCGGTCAGCGTGCCGATAAGCTTGGTCGATTGGATGTGTTTGGCGACCGTTTGCGCGTTGTAGTCCAACACCACAATCGGAATGCCCGCCTTGTTGATTCGGTCGAGGTCGGAGCCCAGAGCCTTGTACTGCCAGTCCGCCAAAATCAGCAAATCGGGTTTCAATGCCAAAACCTTTTCAACCGAGAACGTGCCGACTTCCACCTCGCCCACGTCGGCAAGCTGGTTCAGCTTGGGCACGGCTTTGCTGAACGCCGCCCAGCTCGGCGGCGCCCAGTCGGCCCAAACCGCTTTGGAGAAGCCGACCACATTATTCAGCGCGTCCTTGCCGCCGATGGCCATGTAGTCTTGATAATAAAAGCCCAAAACCACGCGTTTGGCGGGCAGGTCAACGGTTACTTTGCGGCCGTTGACATCGGTAATCTGAACCGGTTTGGCATGGACGGCGGCAGTGCCGAATGCCAATGCGGCGGCGAGGGCAAGGGAGGAGAAGCGCGACAGTTTCATTAGAGTAAAATCCTTTTAATAAATAATGTTATATCTGATTTAAATATGAATAAGAATCTTTCTTATTTTTAATGCGAGCCTAATGGATTCAAAATAAACGGAAAAGTTCCGTTATTCAGGGAAGTTTTTATTACAAGCGTGATGGTGTTTATTGTTCAGACAACACCTGCCGTTTGCCCGATATAGTGGATTAAATTTAAATCAGGACAAGGCGACGAAGCCGCAAACAGTACAGATAGTACGGAACCGATTCACT
>JVVZ01000513.1:0-3274 GCA_001062585.1 Neisseria meningitidis | reverse complement strand
TACCGTTTTCGGCAAAGTAATCACGCATCCGGGCATTCAATATCGTCAGCAGTTTGCGCATACATGCCGTAACGGCAACCTTATACGGCTTACCCTTGGACAGCAGGCGTTGGTAGAAATCCCGAATAAGCGGTTCAAAACGTGTCGCTACCACGGTAGCCATATACAGTGCCTTACGCACCGCAGACCTTCCGCCGAAGCAGCGGCTTTTGAATTTGGTTTCCCCGCTCTCCCTCGGGTGTGGCGCAATACCGACCAGACTCGCCAGCCGTTTGTGCGACAGCCGTCCCAATTCGGGCAGCATCGCCATCAGCGTAGCCGTCGTTGTCGAACCGATGCCTTTGATTTGCTCTGCCACTTGGGCTTTGCCGTCAAAATGCGTGTGGGTGTGGTCGTCGATTTGTTTGTCCAATTCGTCAATCAGCCGGTCAAAATGGGCAATCAGTTGTTTGACGCTTTCGACTTGTGTCTTATGAACCTGATGCAGACGGTTTTTCTCGGCAGTCCGCATATCCACCAGCTGGTTGCGGCGGTTGACCAATGCTTCCAACACTTCCTCCGCTTCGGTGGGCGGTTGGTAGAGCATGGTTTGCCAATCTTCTTTCTGCGTCATCATCTGTGCGAAGAAGGCGAGCATTTGGGCATCTTTGGCATCGGTTTTGGTCAGCGACTGCGATTGGGCAAACTGATGCGTCTGACGCGGGTTGGCGATGATCACGGCTATGCCTGCGCGGTGGATGGCTTTGGCGGCGGGAATTTCGAGAGCGCCGGTGCTTTCCATGACGACGAGGGCGACGTTGTGTTTTTTAAGGTATTCGATAGTATGGGCGATACCTTTTGGGTTGTTGGTTTCGGTTTTGGTTTTAGACAAAGACGAAACGGCGATGACGAAGTTTCGTTTGGCGATGTCGATGCCTGCACAGTTGTATTGGGTACTCATCATAAACCTGCCTTGCATTCGGTTGTGTTGTCTGGCAACTGTCCGGTTGTGTCGATGGGTTGCCCGGCCGCTCCCTGAGCTACGCAACGGTTGTTTGCCTTGGTCGGATGCGGGTGGCGGCGGGCGGTTTGTTGCTATGATACGGGTGTTTCGATATACAAGGTCGGATACTTGTATCCGACAAAAGCCTACCATCTCAAAAGCCGTCAGATTCGAGAATCTGACCTACTGAAACCTGGCATCGGGTGTAGGATGTATGCGGTACGCACGCATGCGGTTGTTGAACCCCAAAAACCATCCTAAGGTCGTCTGAAAAACCCGTTACAGAGTTTTTCAGACGACCTTTATTCTTCCCACCGACAGGCATACAATCACGGGCACGGTCCCCTTTATGGATTCAATACGACTCAGGTACGCGGTTTAAGGTCGTCTGAAAAAATAGACAGGCTTGCTGCAAACCGAATAATATCCAAATTTCCAATCATCCTTTAACCAGAAATAAAAATCATGAATTTCGATCTTGAAAACCTCTCTTCATTCGCGGGCTGGGAACGTCTTGCCGAAACCGGCATGGCATTCGGTACCAACCTCGTTGCCGCGCTGGCAATTTTCTTTGTCGGCAGATGGATTGCCGCCCGCCTTGTTATTTTGATGAAAGCTGCGCTGACCCGCGCCAAAGTGGACAGAACGCTCGTCAGCTTCCTCGGCAATGTGGCTAACGTCGGCCTGTTAATCCTGATTATTATTGCCGCGCTGGGCAAGCTGGGCATCCCGACCACGTCGGTTACTGCCTTAATCGGCGGCGCGGGTTTGGCGGTGGCTTTGTCGCTGAAAGACCAACTGTCGAACTTTGCCGCCGGCGCGCTGATTATTCTGTTCCGTCCTTTTAAAGTCGGCGACTACATCAAGGTCAACGGCTTTGAAGGCACGGTGAGCGAAATTAAAATGGTGCAGACTGCGCTGAGTACGCCGGACAACGAAGAAATCATCCTGCCCAACAGCGTCGTCATGAGCAACAGTATCGTCAACCGTTCTTCCATGCCGTTGTGCCGCGTGCAGGTGGTGGTTGGCGTCGATTACGCCTGTGATTTGAAGGCCGCCAAAGCCGCCGTCTTGAAAGCCGCCACCGAGCATCCTTTGTGCGTACAGACCCAAGGCAAAGAGGCAGTAACATATATTACCAACTTGGCCGACAGCGCCATCGAAATCACGCTTTGGGCGTGGACGAACGAAGCCGATTTGGGCGCGTTCCGCTTCGGATTGAACGAGCAGGTGGTGGAAAACCTGCGTGCTGCCAATATCAATATTCCTTTCCCGCAGCGCGATGTGCATATCATCCAGCAGCAGGGGTGAGGGTAAGTTTCGGATTGGCGAATCCGACCTGCTGAAACCGTAGGCATACGGTGTTTGAAACCCAAAGCCCATCTGAGGTCGTCTGAAAACCTGTCTTATGGTTTTCAGACGACCTTTTTATATTCTTTCCGTTTCCTGTATTATTCATATTGATTTAAACACTCTTTCTTGAAAGGTCAAAAATAATGTCGCTCACTTTAAAATCTGTTCTGACCGCCGGTTTGCTCCTTCTTGGATTCCAAGCCGCTGCCCAAGATATTCCGCAAGCGTTTCAAGGCAAATGGGCTGGGCATTATGAAGGGAAGGTTTCGCCCAAACATGTAAGGGCTTTATGTGCCATGGGTTATGATGAAAACGCTGCTATGGATAATGTCTATGTGTCGGAAGATAGCGGCTTTTATATTGAAATAGGTAAAAAATCAATTGAATTAAATGGTTGGGAATGGGGTGCGAAATATACGAAACTGAATTATCGAATTTATTCGCCCGATAAAATCGCAGGTACGGCACGCGTTCGGGAAGAGGAGCCGGAGCAAGGTACGCAGATTTATAACGATAATTTTGAGTTTTCGTTAAACCGAGGCGTGCTGACGCAGAGATTCCGTGATTTTTCAACGGACGGCTCAGGCAAAAAAGTTTGGCGGACGCGTACGCTGATGCGTTGCAAATAATGTTGGGCAAACCGTAGCCGGTCGCAGGTTGGAGGCTTGTATCCGACAACAGCCGCTGCCATCTCAAATAGCCGTCGGATTCGAGAATCTGACCTACGGCAAAAACCGTAGCAAGAGAGAATAGAAACCCGTAGCGTGGGCTTTGCCCACGAATCAAACTCAAAATTTCAGACGACCTCTTTTACCCAACATTATCGTGGGCAAAGCCCACGCTACAATGTATACCGACTACTGACAGTATTGAATGATTACTTTGCCGAAAACGGTATCCGAACGGCTTGATTTGAGTTTTGGTATTTTTGCCCGACGG
>JVVZ01000512.1:0-344 GCA_001062585.1 Neisseria meningitidis | reverse complement strand
CTACGGGCAAAGGCGCATTGCCGCAGCATTGGATTGGAACCGCAAAAAAGCAGCGCGGTTGATGAAACAGATGGGGCTGAAAGCCAAAATACGGGCGAAAAAAGCCTACCGCCATCCCGCCATGGGCGAAATATCGGAACACCTCCTCAAACGCCGGTTCAAAGCCCGAAAGCCCAATGAAAAATGGCTGACCGACGTGACCGAACTCAAAGGGAGCGACGGCAAACTGTACCTCTCGCCAATCTTGGACTTGTTCAACCGAGAAATCGTCGCCTACGCCATGAGCCGCAATGCTAACAGTGAAATGGTGAAGGAAATGCTCGAAAAAGCCGCACCCCGTCTGA
>JVVZ01000511.1:0-1956 GCA_001062585.1 Neisseria meningitidis | reverse complement strand
GGCGGGTTCGTCACCGGTAGTGCGGTTGGTTTTACTGGCCTTGAAGACGAAGGCAGGCTTGCGGTTGAGGCGGACGTCTTTGGCGACGGTTTGAGCGTTGCCCAAGTCGGCGAAGAGCGGGAAGGGGATGGGCGGCACCTAGGAAAATTGAATTGTTAAAGAACAAAAACATTGTTGCTCAGGCCGTCTGAAAAGTTTTTTCAGACGGCCTGAATAAATCATTGGAAAAGAAACCGCGTGCGTGCCTTGGGATACGCACCCTACGTGCGGGCTACGGCTTGCTAACTCAATCTAGTTCTGCTTGTTGGTCATTTTTACCATTGTTATCATCGCTGATCTCAATATTTTTTTTATGTGTGAATAATAAATCTAAAATTTTAGATATATTCTTTGAGTCAGGGAATTTTTTAGGATTTTTTATGTTTAAGAAATTATTAATTTCCAAGTTATGTAAATGACTTATTAGTAAAATTGTAGATAGCGGGTATTTATATGAGGAAGGATTTTTTAAAATATCCTCTATTGCTAAATTACTTCCGAAATAATAATTTTTCATTGGTAATACATAATTATCGAATATAGCAATAATTATCTCATTTATTTCATTTTCGGATGTTTCTGGATATAAAGAAATAATGCCAAAATCTTTAAAAATAGAATCAAATTTTCCAAGTTCTGAACCATGTACTTTAAAATTACTTGGTGTATCATTTTCATCAAAAATATCGTTTATTTCAGGATAAAATTTTGGGATAATTGTACTTAATTCTATAAATTTTTGGTCTAGAATATTTTGCTCATTTATATAAGAAACGATAGAAAATGAGCATAATGCCCCAATTTTTACATGCTTACCTTTTTTAAATTGGAAGTTAATTTTTCCAAAAAAAATGTCATTAAAAAAAAGTGAAATAATACAATCGTGTTTTTTAAATGAAATATGGTTAGCTTCCAAATATGAGCAGAAGCTATTTAATATTTTTTTCTTCATTTTTTATACCTCAATAAAATAAATGTTATATCTCTTCCATTTACATTAACAACTTTGCCTTTAGAAGTTAAAATAGTTCCTCCTCCTTTTCTTGATGTATTTGCATTTGCACAACGACCAGTTGGAAACGCGTTTGATGCTCGTTGATTTTTAGTAAGCCTACCTGAGCCAAATTTTGATTCAAATACATAAGTCTTTCCGCCACGTTCAGCAACAATATCAGCAATAATATTTTGCCCATTCACAGTCATGGGTACTTGTGTTCGAATATTTTTGAATCCATTTCTTGCAACATCAAATAGAGCACGGGCCTCTCCTCGTCTACCATTAAAATGTGGAATTCCTAATAAACCCAAGGGATCTAACCACATTTGAACATTTGGCGCAAACCAATACAGATTATCCCCACCCATCAACCCAATCGGGTCCTGATTCACAAACCGCCCAGCATCCGGCTCATAATACCTGAAGAAGTTGTAATGCAGCCCCGTTTCACGGTCGGCGTACTGGTTTTGCAGGCGGAACGGCTGGTATGCGCTATCCGTTACCTTGGTTTCCTCTTTCAGACGACCCCAGCCGGTGTAATTGCCGAACCACAGCAAATTGCCGTCTTTATCGGTCATCTCCCTAGGGATGCCGATTTGGTCGCAGTGGAAATAGCGGGTTTGTTGTCGGCTTTCGCCGTCTTTGGTTGTCCAATCGCGGACTTGGGCTAAAGGCTCGTAGGAATCTTGATCGGTATAGATATAGGTATATCTGCCGTCCGAGTGGATTTCTTGCAAGAGGTGGCTGCCGTCCCAAACGAAGCGGGTTTGGTTTTCAAGGTCGTTCCCGCTTAAATCATGCGGGAATGACGTTTCTGAAACTTCCTGACTGGTTTTCAGACGGCCTTTGCCTATCCTTCTGCCCAGGGCGTCGTAGGTGTAGGACCAAGTTTCTTTCGTGCCGTCTTTTTTGAAGATTTC
>JVVZ01000510.1:0-885 GCA_001062585.1 Neisseria meningitidis | reverse complement strand
GTACTATCTGTACTGTCTGCGGCTTCGTTGCCTTGTCCTGATTTAAATTTAATCAACTATACTCACGAATGGAGATGGGTGGATGCGACGATAGCGCAGCAGGTAAATGTGACGGATAGGGAGGGTGCGGGTAGAATAGGGATGTTGCAGAATCAATACATAAAGAGATAGTAAACTAAGAAATCTTCAGGTATCGTTTGAACGGAAACGGTAAGACGGATATGATAGCCAACTATTTTACGGTGCCGCACACACAGGCATCATCCGCATTCACAAACTATGGAGTATCTTCTTATGAAAAAATTCCTCTTTGCCGCCCTCTCCCTGCTGACCGCTTCGCTGTCGCTGGCCGCCGTCAACATCAATACCGCTTCCCCGTCCGAGTTGGAAGCCCTGCCCGGTATCGGCCCTGCCAAAGCCAAAGCCATCGTGGACTACCGTCAACAACATGGTGCCTTCAAATCGGTCGAGGAGTTGAAAAACGTCAAAGGTATCGGTGAGGGTATCTTCTCCAAACTGAAGGCGGAAGCAACCGTCGCCCCGGCCGCTCAAAACAAAGCCGCCACCCCCGCCGCTAAAAAATAAACCCTAGTGTACACCCTCCCAAACGGGAATGTGCGCAGCTGCAGATCCGGTAATGAAAAGGCCGTCCGAATCCAGTCCGGAGTCGGACGGTCTTTGTATCGGGCGGGTAAGGCTGCCATGCCTGTCCCGCTTCATTCGGCCGTCAGATCAGGATGCATGGGGAAACCTATGTGGAAAGGTCGGCTGAAAAGGTAGCGGGCTGCAATACTGCCTTAGTGTGTGCAGTGAGAAGGTTCGTTATTGGAAACGACTGCCTTGCCGGCGCACTATGCCGACTACGTCCCCGCCAAATAGCGCGTT
>JVVZ01000509.1:0-846 GCA_001062585.1 Neisseria meningitidis | reverse complement strand
AAGAGGATTTACTTATCTAATGATTCAATTTTTGCCCTAAATTTCAGCTCCTGATCACGGTTTTGGCAGTCAGTCATAATATCCTCGATGTTTTCGAGTGTAATGATTCTCCCAGCTGTACATCTTTTCAAATTGGTCTTTTGAATATCCGTACCACTGATAGGTATATGCTCATACTGGTTTATTGCAGCAAGAGAAAAAAATAAAGCTAAATACAAGGCAAAACCGAAGCCTGAAACAAGATACGAAGGTAAGCCATCCGTATCGTCACCAAAAACCATGAAAAAAACAGCGATTATGCAAAGTATAATCGTGAGAAATATCCAAGCCTTACCACTAGGAAGGCCATAATCATTAAATAACAAACTAAGTATTAGTGCCATCGTTATCAACCTTCCCGAAAAAATTCCGCAAACCGACTCTCAAACTCTGCCGCAACCTCATCAATATCGTCAAAATCGCTATCTTTCCAAAGATCACTATCATTCAGAAACCACTCGAATTTCCACCAATATTTATCCGCGATGCGCGATGCGATGAATGCGTCATCGTGATTCTCACGGTTCAGATGAAAAATTTCCTGTCCTGATCGCACATAAACCGACCATTTGTTTTCAAAATGATCACTGATTTCTGCTGCTTTGATTTGCAGGGCTTTAATTTCATCCTTTGTCATATTTGTCATATTTGTCATAACTTCGCCTTTGAACTATAATAAACTATCCGAAATAATAAACTTTATTATTATTTCGGATGAACCCAAACGGAAACCCACTTGTGCAAGAAGTGGGCTTGGATTTGGATACATGTTTAAAGACGGGTAGAGCCGTCTGAACATTTGGGCAT
>JVVZ01000508.1:0-2286 GCA_001062585.1 Neisseria meningitidis | reverse complement strand
TATGAAAAGGCGCGGGATTATTTGGTGGACTTGGGCTTGGTGGCCTACAAGCGCGCGGGCGTGCACGGGATTATGAACTGGCGTTTGATGAAGCAGACGCTGTTGGCCAAGGTGTACGCACTCAAAGGGAAGGACGCGCCGGATTTTGAATCGGGCTTGCAGCAGGACGCGCAGGGCTTTCATTTGCCCAAGTGGGTGCCGCTCAAGGAGTGGACGGCTTTTGTGACCATGCGGTTGAAGATGGGCAAGCGTTTGCCGCCGCAATCGAAAAAGAAACTGCTCGAACAGCTTGAAACGCTGCGTAATCGCGGCATCGATGTACGGCAGGTTATGGAAAAGTCCGTTGCGGCAGGCTGGGCGGGCTTTTATGTGTCGGAGCGCAATCCGCCCGCCCAAGCTCCGGCGGCAAGTGCGGCCGACACGCGGCGGGAGCTGGAAAAGCAGATGGCCGAGCGAAACCAACCGCCGCCGCCGAAATCCGACCCTGACAGCGAAGGCAGACAAGCGTTGCTGGATAACCTGAAAAAACTCAAATAACCGACCATCAAACAGGCACGGCAGCTTTGCCGTGCCTTTTTTTGCCCTAAAACGGGGCAAAAACGGCTTTCAGACGGCCTTTGGGGCGAAATCCGACCCCAAGGCCGCTTTTTTGCGCCCGCGGGATGTAGTGGCGGCTGAAAGGCCGTCTGAAAAGCGGAAAAATATCCGATAGGGATAGAAATCCGCCCGAATCAGCGCGTAAATTTTGTCTTTTAAAATCATATCTTTGTACAAAACGTACAATGTACTTTGTGCAAAACGGGCAATGTACTTTGCACGGAATGTGCAGTTACTCTATATATAGATAACGACAGAGATTAAAGACATTGCGCGGCCGCGCAGATGTGTTTTGATGTGATTATTTTTTAAGCAGGGGAAGATAGGGTTTGACGGGGATATGGCCGCTTGGGGAGAAATAGGAGTTATGCACGGATTTTGTGGATGTGATGCCGAAGCCGAAAGCTATGATGTTTGGTTTCGTGCGAAAGTTGAAAAATCTATTACCGATCCCGCCCCGACAATGCCGCATAACGAGGCAATGGCCTTTGTAGATAAGGAGCTTAAGTGTAGGAAGGACGAGCGTTTGGCGGAATCCATTGCACAAGCAGAAAGAAGTTGAGTTACAGCCCTGTTGCAAATGGGCAGAAAGGCCGTCTGAACAGTTTCAGACGGCCTTTTTAATACAAGTTTTCGCTACTTACGTCTTCCGGCGGCCATTGGAATTTCTTTTTTTGGGGTTTTGGTGCAGGCGCGGTTTTTTCAACGTCTTTTTTGTTCGCTTCCTGTTTGACGGTGTGGGCAGGATTAGCTGGCTGGTTTTCTCTTACCGCCTGTTTGATGGCAGGGACGGGCTTTTCAGCTTCCTTTTTATCCGCTTCCTGTTTGTTCAAACGTGAGCGGATGAATCGGTTTAAAGCCTGTTGGCTGATGGCTAGATTCTTTTTTTCTTTCAAAAATTGCAGCATTACTTTCTCAGTAAATCCCATTTTCCGCATTTTCAAAAGTTCGTCCCGATACGGCTCTAAAACCGATCGGTTCACTCGTTTTGGCTCATGGCCATGCTCTTTGATGAAGTCATCCAAATCATCCATATCAGTTTCCTTTTGCATACAATATAGATACAACATGAATACAACGTTAACTCTATTCTACTACTTAATACAACATTTAAACAACAAAAAACAATGAGAACAACAACAATACAACAACACTAAAACAACTAAAAAACTCTACTCACTCGTATAAACAACATACAAACAATTTGAAAACAACTAAAGAACAGCATGAATACAACAATATCACAACGCTAAACAACAATCTCCCCCTCCGCGCGAACCTCACCCCTGCAAAAAACGCCCAATTTCTACCTAAATCCACTATTTTCAAACTACACGCAGGATAGGCACAGGGTGCCAAAAAACGCCCTAAGGCGTTTTAAAAAATTCCGCCCGAAGGCGGAAACGCCGCCAAGCGGCTGCCCTGAAAAACAAACATCGGGAGGCTTGCGCCGCCGCGTTGTTGCGTGATGTCTAAATTCCCAAGCCGCCAAAGTCCAGACCAAGACGAGCGTCTTTGCGCGGATTCCACCTTTTCCACACCGCTTTAGGCGGTTCGGACAAAGATGAAATCCGCTCAAAGCCGGTCTGGACTTTGGCGGCTTGGGAATTTTTAACGACATCACAACGCGGCGGCGCAAGCCTCCCGATGTTTGTTGTTACGTTAAGCATAGTTACTTAGGAAAGGATT
>JVVZ01000507.1:0-1400 GCA_001062585.1 Neisseria meningitidis | reverse complement strand
CGGACGGAAGTGTACGGTTTCGACGAAAACCGCGAACTCGTCTACCGCATCGACGCCGACGGACAGCGCAGCGACAGCGAACGCGACAGCTACGGCCGCATTACCGTAGAACGCGACCCGCTCGGACGCGAAACCCGCTATCTCTACGATACCGAAGGCAACGTCATCGCCATCACCGCACCGGACGGCAGCAGCACCCAAATCGACTACCACGAAACCCTCAACCTGCCGGTTGCCGTCAACGATCCCGCAGGCAGGATTACCGCCTACGATTACGACGAACGCGGCAACCTCGTCAGCATCACCGACCCCGCCGGTTACACCACAAGCTACGGCTACAACGCCCGATGGCTGCCCGAAACCATTACCGACGCCTTAGGCAAAACCCGACGCCTACACTACGACACCCTCGACCAGCTCGTCAGCTTTATCGACTGTACCGGCGAAACCACCCGTTTCGGTTACACCGAATACGGCGATCTCGAAACCGTTACCGATGCGCTGGGCCATACCACCCGCCGCCACTACGACGCAGCGGGCAACCCCGTCCGTACCGACTATCCCGACGGCAGTCACGAAACCTTCGAATACGACCGCCTCAACCGTCTGACCGCCCACATCGACGGACTCGGTGCCAAAACCGCCTACGAACTCGCAGTGGACGGATTGCCGCTCAAACGCACCAACGCACTGGGCCATACCTTCGCCTACGCCTACGACAAAGCCCGCCGTCTGACCGTCCTCACCAACGAAAACGGCGAAACCTACCGTCTCGATTACGACCCGACTGACAACCTGATCCAAGAAACCGGCTGGGACGGCAAAATCACCGCCTACGGCTACGATGCCGCCGGACAACTGGTCCAACAGACCGAATACGGCCAAAGCAATACTGAAGGTCGTCTGAAAGACCGTCCCGAGACTTGGCACATCCACCGGTTCAAACGCAACATCCTCGGCCAACTGATCGAAAAACAAAGCCGCAAAGTGTCCCACAAAAACGGGCAAAGCAAAGACGAAGGCATCAGCCGCACCCGTTTCGAATACGATCCCATTACCGGCAACCTGACCAAAGCCCGCAACCAACACAGCAGCGTCGAACTCGCCTACGACGAACTCGACCGACTCATCGGCGAAACCACCGTCCACAACGGCCAAAGCGCCACCGTAGGCTACCGATACGACCCGTTGGGCAACCGCATCCGCACCATCCTGCCCGACGGCCGCCATATCGATTACCTTTACTACGGCAGCGGACACCTGCACCAAATCAGCCTCGACGGCAAAGTCATAACCGACATCGAACGCGACAAACTGCACCGCGAAATCCAAAGGACGCAGGGCAGCATCAGCAGCCTGTACGACTACGACCCCATGGGTCGTCTGAAAAGCCAGCGTAC
>JVVZ01000506.1:0-374 GCA_001062585.1 Neisseria meningitidis | reverse complement strand
TGGGTCAGGTTGCCGGTGCGGTCGTAGCCGTAGCTGCGTTTGACGGCGGTTTGGGCATAGCCCGCCGCTACTTTGGTTTTGCCTTTTCCGCCTTCCGTCAAATCATTGAGGGTGGCGATTTGCCTTTTCAGACGACCTAAGGGGTCGAGTTCGTAGCGGCTGGCGAGTTTACCCTGTGTGCGGTAGATTTCGCGGTGCAGTTTGTCGCGCTCGATGTCGGTGATGACTTCGTCGTCTAGGCTGATTTGGTGCAGGTGGCCGCTGCCGTAGTACAGGTAGTTGATCTGTCTGCCGTCGGGCAGGACGGTGGCGGTACGGTTGCCGTTGAAGTCGTAGTGGTAGCGGACGGTTTCGGTAACGGGCAGGTACAGCAT
>JVVZ01000505.1:0-2923 GCA_001062585.1 Neisseria meningitidis | reverse complement strand
CTTTTTTACAAACGAAAGCCTGTTTGCGAGCAGGTTTCTTTTTGTAAAAACGATGGATAACAGAAAGGTTTATGCCATGAAAGAAGCTCATATTATTGTCCAAGGCAAAGGCGGGGTCGGCAAATCGCTGACAGCCGCTTTTTTGGCGGATTATTTTGCTGCAAAGGCAAAGATGGTTGCAAATGAGGAGCTGTATTGTTTTGACACCGATCCAGTTAATCAGACTTTTGCCAGATACAACGCATTTAAGCCTACAGTTGTCGAGATTTTGACCGAGACCAACAATATCGATTCGCGTTTTTTTGACGGCCTGATTGAAAAGCTGATTAATGAAAAAGGCATCGGCATTGTGGACAACGGCGCGGCGACGTTTGTACCGCTGATGGCGTATTTGAGCGAAAACCAAGTACCTGAGTTGCTGGCTGAAAACGGCGTGCGGTTGGTGGTGCATGTGCCGGTAACAGGCGGGCAGGCTTTGGACGACTGCATGACCGGTTTGAACCAGACCTTAAACGGCGTTTCTGCCAAGGTGGTAGTGTGGCTGAATGAGTTCCAAGGCAAGATTGAAAAAATTGTAGAAAACAAACGTAAGACGTTTACCGAATTTGCCGTATATGAATCACACAAAGACGACATCATCGGCATCGTAACCCTGCCGCAACGTAATCCCGACACCTTCGGTGCGGACATCCGCGCCATTACCAGCCAAAACATGAGCCTGACCCAAGCGGTGGAATCGAAAGAATTGGGCATCATGCCGCGCCAGCGCATCAAAACCGTGCAGAAAGATTTGTACGAGCAACTGGACGAAGTCCCGTTTTTAGCCACGAAAAACACGAAGCAGGCTGATGGAGCGGAGCAGGCCGATAAAGCGGAGCAGGCCGATGAGCATGAGAACTGACACGCCCGCCGATGATGCAGATGCCGTGATTGCCGAAGTATTCCGCCTGACCGGCACGCGCCTGACCCGCGACGACCCCGTGATGGCGGTATTGCTGATGCAGCGGCAGATGTTTCAGACGGCCTTTGCCGGATTTGCCGAACATCAGGCAGAGCAGCGGCAGGAGTTTCTCAACCGGCTGGCCGCGCACGAACGCAAAATCACGGCCGCCGCCGCGCAGTTGGAAAGCTACCGCGAGCAGATTCTGGCCGATTTTGTGCGGCAGGCCGACCGTCATATCGAAGAGATTGAGCCGAAAATTTACGCCTCGACCTCGCGCCGCGTGGCGCAGGACATCGACAAAGCCAACGCACGGCTGGAAGGCCGTCTGAAAATCCTGCTGGCGGCAACGCTGGCAGCCGTATCCGTGTTGGCCGTATCGGTGGTGTGGCTGGTTTTTACCGTAAGCAAAACAGGATAGGACGCAGCAATGCTGACAGAAGCCAAGCCGATAGTGCGGCCAGTTCGGGTCAACCCCTCTTTTATTGCACCCGATAACAGCTACCCGCATTACCGGCTCATCCCCATCGAGACGCAGACAGGCAGATACTACTGCCTGTTTTTTTACGTCTCGGCCAAAGAATTCCTGATACTCGAACCCAAGGCCAAACGCCATTTGGCCGTAGCCCGACTGTCGGAATATCTGCAAAACGCCGCATTCGTGGTGTACGAAACCGTAACCGGAGCAGCGCCATGAAAACCTACAACGTAGAAGAGGCCGCCGCGTATTGCAAATGCCACCCCGAAACCATCAGGGAGCATATCCGCGACGGCCGTCTGAACGCATCCAAGCCCGGCCGCCGCTACTGCATTACCCAAGCCGCGCTTGACGTGTTTCTCAACAGCCTTGAGAATGATGCCGTGCAGGCATCACTCGAAAGCAGGAGTGAAGAAAAATGCCAATCTATAAAAGAAACAACACATGGTATGTGGATGTCGTCTCGCCAAGCGGCAAACGCATTAGACGCTCGACTGGCACGGTATGCCAAACCGAAGCCCAAGAGTACCATGACAAACTGAAGCACGATTTGTGGCGGCAGCAACATTTGGGCGACAAGCCCAAAGTCCTGTGGGACGAAGCCTGCCTGCGCTGGCTTGACGAAAAACAAGGCAAAAAAAGCCTTCTACACGACGAGACCAAAATCCGCAGGCTGACCGCATTCAGAGGACTGTATCTGCACCACATGACCAAAACGGTCATCATGGCCGAAATCGCCAAACTCGAAGGCAGCAACGCCACCAAAAACCGCTATTTGGCCTTTGTACAGGCACTACTGAACAAAGCCGCCAAAGACTGGGAGTATTTGGACGGCGCGCCCAAACTGCCACGCTATCAGGAAGCAAAAAAACGCATCCGCTGGCTGACACCGCAAGAGGCCGAAAGGCTGATAGCCGCATTACCCGACTACATCGCCGCGATGGTTGTGTTCAGCCTGAATACCGGATTGAGAAAATCCAACGTATTCGGCCTCAAATGGCAGCAAATCGACTTCAAACGCAAAGTCGCATGGTTTCATCACGACGAAACCAAATCAGGCCGCGCCCTAGGCGTAGCCCTGAACGATGCCGCCGTCGCCGTTTTGCTGAAACAGCGTGGAAAGCATCCCGAGTACGTCTTTACAAACAACCGCTGCAAACCGGTCAAAGACGTAAAAAAACCGTGGAAAAAAGCCCTGCAGGATGCCGGAATCGAAAACTTCCGCTGGCACGATCTGCGCCACACATGGGCGAGCTGGCTGGTGCAAAACGGCGTCTCCCTATATGCCCTGAAAGAAATGGGAGGCTGGTCTGACTTCGACATGGTGCAAAGATATGCCCACCTCGCACCCGAGCATCTCCACCGGCACGCAGGACTGCTGAACAGCCTGCTTGACACAAAATGGACACAGCTCAATTAGAATCAGATTTCAACTGTTTGTAACATAGTGTTTTTATTGAAAAATAAAAACAACTTGGCATAAATCATAAAAAGGTCGTCTGAAA
>JVVZ01000504.1:0-1741 GCA_001062585.1 Neisseria meningitidis | reverse complement strand
TTAAACAGAGAGGATTAAAAAATGACACGACAAAAACCAATCAAAAACCCGTTTGCCAAACTTACCGCCGCTTTGGATGGCGCGTATATCGGATGGCTGCCGCCTGTTACCGCATTTGCGCCTACCGGCAATATAACAACCGTATATTTGAAACTGGTTATCGAAGATTCTTTTGTGTTCCTGCCCAAGCCCGTGCAAAAGCTGGTCAGCAAGTTCAAACACAACCGATGCTTGGGCGGGATGGAGGTTTACGCCGAAGTACCGGTAGCGGAATACCGGGCGGTATTGGATATTTTTTATAACAAATGAATGGAGACGGAAAATGACGAACCCGATTACCCAAACCATCACGATGACCGTTGTACCCAACTCAAAACGCCCGGCATTTCTGCCGGAAAAAACCGGCGCGGCCTATTTGGCGTTTGAGACGGCTTTATACGGCATTGCCGACAACTTGAGCCGCGACTACGACGGCGGTTATTGGGAATTCTGCGAATTGTCAAACGGCGGTTTTTACTGCTGTCGGGATACCGAAGATGATTTTGACTGCGTGAGTTCCAACGGTTTTGAATGCCGCATGTCTGCCGATGCCTTCGGCATTACCGCCACGCTGTTTGCCCTGAATTGTGCGATGGACGGGCAAAGCGGTGCGACGCTGGAAAAGCTGGTTGACGGTTATTACCGTCTTAGGGATTACGCGGCCGGACACGAAGAGGCGGCTCGGATTTTCAGGATGATTGACTAAAACGGCTTTCAGACGGCCAAAAGGCCGTCTGAACGGAGGATTAAAAAATGACCAGATATACCCCCAAAGAATTTCAAGACCTTGTTCACGGTATCGCACACGGTTACGGCTGTATTGAAGTTGTATGTCATATCGGCGACAAGATCATTATCGAGGTGGGCGGAGAGAAATTTCCGTTGCGCGATAAGGTACTAGACCTTGACCGTGCAGGGGTTACGAAAATCGTCCGGTATCTAGTCAACCTACATTGCGCCGTTTTTACGCGCGATTATTTGGCTTGATTTGATGATTGACTAAAACGGCTTTCAGACGGCCTAAAGGTCGTCTGAATGGCAACAGGAGCAAAAAGATAATGGCAAATTACCGAATCAACGCTTACGACAAAAGCGGCCGCGCATATGGCGCGATGGTTTTTAGTGGCTACACCCGCAGAGAGGCGGAGCGACAATACCGGCGGCACAAGCTGCTAAAAAACAAAAGGCTGAATTTATACATAGGGCAGATCGGCGCGATTTCCAATCTTGGCCGCTAAAACAGACCAAAGGCCGTCTGAACGGCGGCCGCAAACAGGAGATGAAGAAATGTTTGAATCTTACAATGACGTATCCCGCAATTTTTACAACTGGTGCGAAATTTTAGAAGAATTGGGCGGCAACGGTAATTATGATGATGAAATTTGGGAGTTGGTACGCGCTCATAATCATTGTCCGCATTTGGGCAACGTCAGACAGGCGGTTATTTTGTGGAATTTGGAAAGTGAAATTTATGCGTTATACCCGTCGGCTAAAGTGGATTTTTATATCAATGCCATCGATAGCCATCTGTATATTAACGATAACATCATATCGGATATGAGGGATTTCAGACGAATCACAGCGCAATATGAAGCCGAAAATCTAGCGGCCTGATGATTTGGTTGTATAAATGATACAAAAAACGGGCGAAAACCAACCGCAAAACAATTAATTTAGGTAAATTAAAAGTTAATTTGCGTTT
>JVVZ01000503.1:0-9326 GCA_001062585.1 Neisseria meningitidis | reverse complement strand
CCGTACTATCTGTACTGTCTGCGGCTTCGTCGCCTTGTCCTGATTTAAAGTTAACCCACTATACAAAGGTCGTCTGAAACATGACCCCGTTTCAGACGACCTTTTGCCTTAATCGTTCAAACCGGTTTTATTCTTCGTCGCCCGCATCGCTGATGCTGATGCTGTGTTCCATCCTGCTCGGGTGGACTTTCAAGCCGCCGCAGCCGGATTTCTCGGCGGACAGGCGGTCGAGGTAGGCTTGGTCGATGTCGCCGGTTTGATAGATGCCGTTGAAACAGGACGAATCGAAGGATTCGATTTGCGGATTGAGTGCTTTGACGACGGCTTCCAAATCGCTCAAATTTTGGAAAACGATGCCGTCCGCGCCGATTTCGGCGGCAATTTCCGCCGCGCTGCGCCCGTTGGCAATCAATTCTTCGCGCGTGGGCATGTCGATGCCGTACACATTGGGATAGCGTACTTCGGGTGCGGCGGAGGCGATATAGACTTTGCGCGCGCCCGCTGCGCGTACCATTTCGACGATTTCGCGGCTGGTCGTCCCGCGCACGATGGAGTCGTCCACCAGCAATACGCTTTTGCCTTCAAACTCGGTTTCCATCGGGCTGAGTTTCTGGCGCACGGATTTTTTGCGCGTCGCCTGACCGGGCATGATAAAGGTCCGGCCGATATAGCGGTTTTTAATCAAACCTTCGCGGTAAGGCTTTTTGAGGTGGACGGCAAGTTCCATCGCGCTGGGACGGCTGGTGTCGGGAATGGGCATCACGACGTCGATGTCGTCCACGGGCAGCTCGCGTTTGATTTTTTCCGCTAAGGACACGCCCATATCCAAACGCGATTGGTAAACCGATACGCCGTCGATCACGGAGTCGGGGCGGGCAAAATAGACGTATTCGAAGAGGCATGGGCTGAGTTTGGCGCGGTCGCTGCATTGACGGGCAATCAGTGTGCCGTCAAAGCCGACAAACACCGCTTCGCCCGGCTGGATATCGCGTTCCAAATCGTAGGCAAGCGCATTGAAGGCAACAGATTCGGAGGCGACGGCATAGGATTTTCTGCCTGCCTCGTCGGTTTGCGAACCCAACACCAGCGGGCGGATGCCGTAAGGATCGCGGAAGGCGAGCATGCCGTAGCCCGCAATCATGGCAACCACGCCGTATGCGCCGCGCACCAGGCGGTGGACTTCGGCAACGGCGTTGAAAATATTGTCGATATTGAGCCGGTGGGGATTGGCGTTTTTAGAGACTTCGCGGCGCAATTCGTGCGCGAATACGTTGAGCAAAACTTCGGAATCGGAGCTGGTGTTGACGTGGCGCAGGTGTTTGTTGCACACGTTTTCATACAGTTCGGCGGTATTGGTGAGGTTGCCGTTGTGCGCCAAAACGATGCCGAAAGGCGAGCTGACGTAGAAAGGCTGCGCTTCCGCGCTGCTGCCCGCGTTGCCCGCCGTAGGATAACGGACGTGGGCGATGCCCGCGTTGCCGATCAAATCGCGCATATTGCGTGTACGGAACACTTCGCGCACCATGCCTTTGCCTTTGTGCATATGGAACGTGCTGCCTTCCGCCGTCACAATGCCCGCCGCATCCTGCCCCCTGTGCTGCAACATCTGCAAACCGTCGTACAGAAGCTGGTTTACCGGCTCATGGCTGACCAAACCTAATACACCGCACATATCGTCTTCTCCGAATTCGAGGTTAACTTGGAAAACAGAATTATAGAATAAATCGGACAAAGTTGCCCAAATTGTTGACAATCATTCGCCCGTTCAGTTTGAAATCAGATTCGGACCATGACTGATTGATGAATCAGTCCGACGACACGAAGCATCGAAAATTAAATCCAACTTCACTATAAACGCTTCTATTTCATCACCTTACCATCACCCCGCCCATACCTCTATCGGAGATTCAGACTATCAGCAGCGCGTTCGGCAAATATAGCTGCCGAACTTTTAACTCATGAAAAAACCGGTTTCAGACGACCCTTGATGTAATCGGGGTCGTCTGAAACCGGTGGATTTACGATTCCGCCTTATCTTCCGCCTTGTCCTTCTGACCGGGCAGATAAGGCATGATGACTTCAGACAATGATTGGAAATAAGGAATGCTGTACGAGCTTTGCCAATCTTCCGTTTCCGGCAAATCGGTGTGGGCGCAGACCATGACCGCCAAAGTGACCAGCAACACGCCTTTGGCTGCGCCGAACACGCCGCCCAATACTCTGTTGACGCTGCCCAAGCCCATCGATGACGCTGCATTGGTCAGTATGGTGCGCAAAAACTGCTGTAAAAAACGCGCCAAAAAGAAAATCACGACAAACGAGATAGCAACGCCCAAGGCGCGCGGTTGAATCGATTTGAACGCCACTTCCGAAAACGGCACGGCAAACGTTTTAGCCAACAAAAAGGAAATCACCCACGCAAACAGCGAACCCGCTTCGGCAATGACGCCGCGTATCATCGACATCACGATACACGCCGCAATCACGCCGAAGGCGAGTATGTCGGCTAACGGAATATCATTCATTGGTTACCTGTCCGGCAATACCGTGTACGCGCAGTTTGTTCAAGTCGCGTTCGGCGTCGTAGGCGTTTTTGTATGCGCCTGATTTGACACGGTAAACCTTGCCTTTATCCGTCATCACTTCGGTAATGGTTGAGTCGATACCTGCCGCTTTCATTTTGCGTTGCAGGCTCAAGGCGCGTTCTTTTTCAGCATAACCAGCCTGAATGGCGGCTTTTTTACCTGATTTGACTTCGGCGGTTTTGGTTTTTGCCTTTTCAGACGACCTTTCGGCAGTAGCAGTTTTCTCTGCCTTGGCCGTCTGCTCAGTTTTGGCTTTGGCAACTTTCGCTTCGGCTTCCCTTACCGCGGAAGCTTTTTTGTTGGCCGTTTCAATTTTTTCATATTTGGAAGCATCTACCCGAATTCTTTCTTTAGGTTCGGATGCGGATGCTGTGACGGTTTCTTTGGCTTTTTCCGCTGCCGCTTTGTGTTTCGCCGCCGCTTCTTCTTTGGCTTTTAATGCCTTACGTTCGGCAACGGCTTTCTCGGCTTTTTCCAACTGTGCCAGCTTGTTGCGTTCGGCTGCGGCGGCACGCTCGGCCTTCTCGGCTTTTGCAGCTTGAAGCGCACGTTTACGCGCTGCGGCATTGGCTTCGCGTTCTGCTGCTTCTTGGGCTTGAAGCTGCTGCGCTTTACGCTGTTCTTCACGATTACGGCGGCGCTCTTCCGCGCGTCGCTCGGCTGCTTCGCGTTTGGCGGCTTCGGCTTTTTGGATTTTCTCAGATTCTTCCAAACCTTTGATATCGCTGTCTGACAGCGTATCGTTAATCAGCACCAAAGGCGGGCCTACATCTTCGGGCGCGGCTGGCGGCGCATCGGGTTGCGGCTCGGCTTGCGCAGTTTGCTCCGGCGCAGCGGTTTCCTGCGGTTTGTCCGCTACTTCGGCATCGGCATTTTTAGCCGCTTCCGCCGCTGCTTCCAAATCTTCTTTGGTAGAGGGTTCCAACACGGTCGCATCCGCCAGGTTGGCAGGTTCTGCGTTGGCATTATTCTGTTGGATGGTTGTAGTTTGGGCGTTTTCTTCTGGCTTGTTTTCCGGTCCGGTTGACAGGGCAACGCCCAATAAAACGGTCGATGCCGCCACCAACCCCGATGCCATAACCAAGCGGCGGCGGTTGCGGCGTTTGAGCTGTTCGTAACCGGTCAGAACTTCATTTTGCTTATTGTCAGACATGGAGATTTCCTTTTACAACGCCGCCATCACGTCGGCAACGGTATGAAATGAGCCGAAAACAACGATTCTATCATTTTCGCCCGCCTTAGCCAAAGCTGCGCGGTACGCCTCGCGAACGGAGGTAAAAGTTTGTATATTTTCGATATTTTGTGCTTCCAGTTTCGCCTGCAAGGCTTCCGCCGTCATGCCGCGCGGCACGTCCAAAGGCGCGATATACCACTCGTCAAACTGGTCTTTAACGATTTCCAACACGCCGTCTATGTCTTTGTCGGACAGCATGCTGAACACGGCGGTGCGTTTTTGCGCAAACGCCAAATTAATCAGGCTGCGGCGCAGGGCGCGGGCAGCGTGGGGATTGTGTCCGACATCCAAAACGGTCAGCGGGCGGCCGGGCAGGACCTGGAAACGTCCGGGATTTTCAACCAGCAGCAATCCGCGTTTGATGGCGCCGATGTCCACCGGCAATTTTTCGTTCAAACATTCCAACACGGTCAACGCGCAGGCTGCGTTGGAAAGCTGGTATGCGCCGCGCAATGCGGGGAACGGCAGGGAATTGCGGTTGCGCGCGGGGTCGTCTGAATGTTGCGGATGGAAGCGGTAGTTCCATTGGATGTTTTCCAATGAGGCGAAATCGAAATCGCGCTGCACCATCAGCAGTTTCGCGCCTATGGCTTCGGCGTGTGCGACCAACGATTCGGGTGCGGGGTTTTGCCCGCAGATTGCGGGTTTGCCGCTGCGGAACACGCCTGCTTTTTCAAAGCCGACCTGTTCGACCGTATCGCCCAAAAACGCCTGATGGTCCAAATCCACGCTGGTGACCACCGCGCAATCGCAGTCGAACACATTGACTGCGTCCAAACGTCCGCCCAAGCCGACTTCCAATATCATCACATCGACTTGTTCGCGTATGAAGATATCGACCGCCGCCAAGGCATTGAATTCAAAATAGGTCAGCGATATTTCGCCGCGTGCCGCTTCGATGCGCTCGAAGGAAGCGGTGATGAGGTCGTCTGAAACCGGCTCGGCGTTGACGGCGATGCGTTCGTTGTAACGCAATAAATGCGGGCTGGTCAGCGTACCGACTTTGAAGCCTGCCTGTTTGTAAATCTGTGTCAGGTAGGCGCAGACCGAACCTTTACCGTTTGTTCCCGCGACAACGACGACGGGGCATTGCGGCTCGAGCTTCATTCGTTTTTTCACTTCACCCGTGCGTTCCAAGCCCATGTCGATTAAGCCGCCGCTGTGGGCGGTTTCCAAATGCGAGAGCCAGTCTTGTAATGTTTTCATGTGTGTTTCGTTTTTCAAAAGGTCGTCTGAAACCGTCGTTTCGGCATAATGGGGACGGCTTCAGCTGCTTGTGTGGACTGTTTTTATATTGGGTTTAATTTGACGAGAACAAGGCGGAAAACCGCTTTACCGAATTAAAGCGGATGCCCGGCATCCTGAGCCTGACACCAGCGCGCCCAAACTTTCAGACGACGGTAAGATTCCTTATCCGCCATATCGGGCGTGACGCATTGCCGTATCGTTTTGCCGTCGGCGTTCCACTGCAAAAACAAAGCGTAAGGGGTCAGCATGGTCGCACCGTCCAACACTGCGCCCTGCCCTTCTCCGTCTCCGCAAAATACGGAAGCGCGCGCATGGCGGTCGATGGCGATTTTCTTTACCGCACCCGCCGTCCGCAAATTCACCACGCGCCAAGCGTGGACAAAACTGCCCGCCAACGCCGCCAGCCCAAACCACATCATCCAGCCGTAAAACCATATCAGGCACACGGCCACTGCGGACAAATGCAACAAAACGGACAAGGCTTTTAAAGAACGGGACGGCTTCAAGGTCGTCTGAAAAGCGCGCATCGCCCTACATCATATTGTCGAACACGGGCGTAATGCTCAATTCCGCCTCTTCCATGTCCAAAACCATATCGTGGATTTCGGTATCGAAAAATTCCCAAAACGCCTTCAGGCTCATGTCTTGCGGCCACTTGTTTTTATCGATGTCCCAGCCTGCGAGTTCCGCCTCAAAAATCTGTTGGTAGCGTTCGTCAAAATAGGCAATTACGGCTTCTGGTTCGTCAAACTGCGGCACGAGGAATACGGAGCAGTTGGCACGGATTTGCTCGATGGTCAGGTCAGGCATATTTTCATCGGCGGATTTCAGCCATTCCAAAAAACGGGCGGTCGGCTTAAGCACGACGGCGGTACGGTCAACAAAATACATGGTTTTCCTTTAAAACGGCAAAATCGGAAATGACCTCTTTGCCGTCTATATCTATCGGTTGCATTCGCCAAAGGTCGTCTGAAAGCCTAAATCTGTCTTTCAGACGACCTTTTGACAAGCTGTTAATGCGTCATCACTTGCTGCAAGAACTGTTTGGCGCGTTCGTGTTTCGGATTGGTAAAAAACTCTTCAGGCGTTTCGTTTTCCAAAATCTGCCCTTTGTCCACGAAAATAATGCGGTCTGCCACTTCGCGCGCAAAGCCCATTTCATGCGTGACACACATCATGGTCATGCCGCTTTCCGCCAAGTCCTGCATCACTTTCAACACCTCGCCGACCATTTCCGGGTCGAGCGCGGAAGTCGGTTCGTCAAACAGCATCACGCGCGGCTCCATCGCCAGCCCGCGCGCAATCGCCACGCGCTGCTGCTGTCCGCCGGAAAGCTGGCTGGGGAATGCATCTTTTTTATGCGCCAAACCCACGCGTTCCAACAGCTCCATCGCCTTTTCCTCAGCCTGTTCGCGGCTTTGTTTTTTCACCTTCATCGGCGACAGGATGATGTTTTCCAATACGGTCAGATGCGGATACAGATTGAAGCCTTGGAACACAAAACCCACTTCCTCACGCACCTTGTTCAAATCCGTCTGCGGATCGGCAACATTGATACCGTCCACCCAAATCTCGCCGCTCTCAATGCTTTCAAGCTGGTTGACGGTACGGATGAGCGTCGATTTGCCGCTGCCCGAAGGTCCGCAAACCACCACCACTTCACCCTGCTTCACTTCCAGATTGACGCCGTTGATGACGTGCAGGTCTTTGAAATGTTTATGTACATTTTTGAATTTAATCATGTTGTTTCCAGATGTTTTCAGACGACCTTACGGACGAGATAATTGCTCAGTTCCACATATTTCTCCGGCGCGATGTGTTCGGCGCGGTCTTGCGGGCTGATACCGACTGCCTGCAAATCCTCGTCGCCGGCAAGCTCTTTCAAATTGTTGCGTATGGTTTTGCGGCGTTGGTGGAAGGCGAGTTTCACCAGTTTGGCGAAATGCTCGAAATCGTCCGCCTTGCCGATGCGGTGCTTCACCGGAATCATGCGCACCACTGCCGAATCCACTTTCGGTGCAGGGTCGAACGATTCGGGCGGCACGTCAATCAACAGCTCCATATCGAAAAAATATTGCAGCATTACGCCCAAGCGGCCATAGTCGTTGCTTTTCGGCGCGGCGACCATGCGTTCGACCACTTCTTTTTGCAGCATAAAGTGCATATCGACGACATCGTCCGCCACTTCCGCCAGCTTGAATAAAAGCGGCGTGGAAATGTTGTACGGCAGGTTGCCGACGATTTTCTTTTTGCCCGCTATACTGTTGAAATCAAACTGCAATACATCGCCTTCATGAATCACGAGCTTATCCGCAAACGGCAGCGTTTTCAGACGACGTACGATGTCGCGGTCAATTTCGATAACGTGCAGGCGGTTCAGTTTCTTCGCCAAAGGCTCGGTAATCGCCGCCAAGCCCGGCCCGATCTCAATCACCACATCATCCGCCTGCGGACGCACCGCGTTGACAATATCGTCAATAATCCGCGTGTCCTGCAAAAAATTCTGCCCGAAGCGTTTCCGGGCCTTATGTTCTTTCATCGCGTCTCTTCAAACTGTCGATCATTATAATAAGTGCGTATTGTAACTGAAAAACAAAGTCCTGTTCAGACCCGCAACCCAAGCAGCCGCCCTACGCCAATCGGGATTTCAAACCGTCCCGCAATGCAGTAATATCCCGTCCATCCTACACAGCTCGTCTGAAAACCCGCAAGGAGCAATTTCATGCAGATGAATTGGAAAAATCTACTCTCCACACAACGTTTCCGCACGAAAAACGGCGAAATCATCCCGACCGTCACGCCTTCCACCCAAGAAGGTGCCGACGCTTTGCGCACCGACTTCCATATCGACTACGACCGCGTTGTGTTCTCCGGCGCATTCCGCAGATTGGGACGTAAAACCCAAGTCCACCCTCTAGCCGAACACGACCTGACCCACAACCGCCTCACACACAGCGTCGAAGTCGCCAGCGTCGGGCGAAGTATCGGCAACCGCGTAGGTGTGATGCTGCAGGCAGGCGGCTTTTTACCGGAAAACAATACGCCGAGCGACATCGGCGCTGTCGTCCAAGTCGCCTGTCTTGCGCACGACCTAGGCAACCCGCCGTTCGGACACACCGGAGAAGACGCATTGCGCGACTGGTTCCGCAATCCTAAAAACCAGCCGTTTTTACAGACATTAAACGACGCCGAACGCAACGACATCCAAACCTATGAAGGCAATGCCCACAGCCTGCGCATCACGGCAAGTTTGGAAATGTATCCCGACGCAGGCGGCATGCGCCTGACGTCCGCCGCCATAGGCGCACTGCTGAAATACCCTTGGACGACGCAACACCCCAACGGAAGAAAAAAATTCAATATTTACCAAACCGAATTACCCTTCATCCGTCGCGTTGCCGACGAATTGGGGCTGATTGAATCAGGCAAAGACTGCTGGGTACGCCATCCCCTGTCCTACCTGATGGAGGCAGCCGACGACATCTGCTACGCCCTCTTAGACTTGGAAGACGCGGTCGAACTGGATTTGCTGAGCGACGCCGAAATCGAAAGCGTATTATCCGAACTCACTTTTGAAGAAAGCACTTGGCACGCGCAATCCAGCCGCCAGCGTTGCGCCATGTTGCGCGGCATCGCCATCGGCAAAGCGATAGAAGACGTCGCCCAAACCTTCATGATGCACCAATCCGACCTGCTAAACGGCAATTTCAAAGGCAAAGACCTGTTGGCGTTGTGCAGCCCGCAGGTTCAAAACACCTTGGAAAAAGCGAAAGAACTTGCCCGCACGCGCATTTTCCGCCATCGCACCAAACTCATGACCGAAATCGCCACTTTCCCGTGTCTCGGTTCCATTTTGGATTTATTGGTTCCCGCCGCATACGCCATGATTGCGCAAAAACAGGTCGATGTGCGCCAATCCCTCGCGCTTGATCTGTTAAAAAACCACGACCCCATCCAAGAAACCGACAGCCTGTATCGCGCCTACATGAAAATCTTAGATTTCGTTGGCGGCATGACAGACAACGCCGCCGCAAAAATGGCGCAAGATTTATCGGGAGTAGGCATTTTACGATAATTAATATCCTTTATTTTCATATTGTTATTTTATTATAAATATTTTTATCCAGAAAATACTGGACAGCCGCCGACAGCTTGTATATTATTCGGTCTTCTTGATTCACGACGCAGTTGCGAAGTGATGAAAATGCACCCGTAGCTCAGTTGGATAGAGTATCTGGCTACGAACCAGAGGGTCGGGC
>JVVZ01000502.1:0-1938 GCA_001062585.1 Neisseria meningitidis | reverse complement strand
ATCCGTGGTTTCAGACGACCTCGACGAAGATGGGACAAGGTAGCGTGGGCTTTGCCCGCGAGAAATTATGTTGGTTAATTTTGTTTGGGATGAGGGGCAAAATATCTGATTTTTGCGGGCGAAGCCCATGTTACGGCTGCGGCAGGTGTTTTATTCAAACCCATAATAAAGGTTGTCTGAAAATGCGGATAGCGAGTTTTTCTAAAACCACTATTTCGTTTTCAGACGACCTTTTGTGCATATGGATTTTTAATCAAACAGCAAAATCAGCAGCAACACAATCGCAATCACGCCCAGCCACATGCTTTGTCGCTGCTGTACTTTGACCAAATGGATATAGGCATCGCGCATTTCCTGCTGGCGGTTTTCGTCAACCAGCGCATTGATTTTGCGCGGCAGGGAAGGGATGATTTGCGCCCAGTCGGGGGCTTCGTTTTTGAGGTTGCGCCAAAGGGCTTTGGGGCCGACCTGTTCGTTCATCCATTTCACCAAAAACGGTTTGGCGGTTTTCCACAGGTCCAAATCGGGATCAAGCTGCCGTCCCAAGCCTTCGATGTTGAGCAACGTTTTTTGCAGCAACACAAGCTGCGGCTGGATTTCGACATTGAAGCGGCGGCTGACTTCAAACAGGCGCATCAATACGAGGCCGAACGAGATTTGCGAAATCGGTTTGTTGAACACCGGTTCGCACACGGCGCGGACGGCGGCTTCCAATTCTTCCGCGCGCGTGTCGGCAGGCACCCAGCCTGATTCGATGTGGGCGGTGGCGACGCGGTGGTAATCGCGGTTGAAAAAGGCGAGGAAGTTGATGGCGAGATAGCGCTTGTCGTAGTCGGTCAGCGTGCCGACGATGCCGAAATCAAGGGCGATGTAGCGGTTGTCGGCGGCAACCAGAATGTTGCCGGGGTGCATATCCGCGTGGAAAAAGCCGTCTCGGAAGACTTGTGTGAAGAAGATTTCCACGCCGTAATCGGCAAGTTTGTGCAAATCGATGCCGTCGGCTTTGAGTTTGGCGATTTCCGATACGGGCGTGCCGTCCATCCATTCGATGGTCAGTACGTCGCTGGTGCAGTAGTCGTAAAACACCTTGGGTACAATCAGCATATCGCTGTTTTGGAAATTGCGACCGAGCTGGCTGGCATTGGCGGCTTCGCGCATCAAGTCCAACTCGTCATGCAGATATTTGTCGAATTCCGCCACTACTTCGCGCGGTTTCAAACGCTTGCCGTCGGCAAACAGACGCTCGACCCAAGCTGCGCCGAAGCGCATCAGCGACAAATCCTGTTCGATAACGGGCAAAAGGTTGGGGCGCAAAACTTTGACCGCCACTTGTTCGCCCGAATGCAGGCGGGCTTTGTGTACTTGGGCGATGGACGCGCTGGCGACGGGTTCGGTTTCAAATTCCGCATACAGCGTTTCGATGGATTGCCCCAGCGATTTTTCGATTTGCGAGCGTGAAAGCAGCGCGTCAAACGGCGGGACTTTGTCTTGCAGCTTTGCCAGTTCGACCGCGTAATCATGCGGAATCAAATCGGGGCGTGTGGACAGAACCTGCCCGAATTTGATGAAAATCGGCCCCAGGTTTTCTAGGGCAAGGCGCAGGCGGACGGCAGGCGGTTCGTTTTCCAATTCAGACGACTGCGGCAGCATTTTCAACAGCGTCCGCGCCCAGCCCGGACGGACAAGTGCGGCAAACAGCTCGGCGAGGCGGTAGAGGTAAAGCGTGCGGAGGATGGTTTTGATGCGTTTGAGCCGTTTCATGATTAAGCGCGGAAAATGCTGAAAGTCGAAATTATATAGTAAATAGGCTGTGCCCACACGGAATGGTATGGAGCTAAGACAAGGGTGTGGGCGGGAATTGGCTTTGCGGGCGAGCGGATGGCGTTATAGTGGATTAACTTTAAACCAGTACGGCGTTACCTCGCCTTAGCTCAAAGA
>JVVZ01000501.1:0-11483 GCA_001062585.1 Neisseria meningitidis | reverse complement strand
CTGCTTCGACTACAACGAAAACGGCCAACTCATCGCCCAGCACCAATGGAAAGTACCGTCCAAAGAAGAGAACGCCCGAAACGGTTTGCCCGAAATCGACTGGCGCGATGCGCAGTACGACATGCTGTACTTGCCCGTTACCGAAACCGTCCGCTACCACTACGACTTCAACGGCAACCTGACCCATAGTACCGACCAGCAGACGGGGACGACCTGGTTCGAGTACGACAAACTGGGCAGGATTATCAAATGGAGATAAATTTGGCATTAGGCACTCGTCAAGACATGGTGAAACACTGGATTTCAATGTCAAAAGACTTCCACGAGATTTTAAAATCCATCAAAAATGATATAACACTAGGATATTTTTATTATGCATAAGCTTAGAAAACATATGTATATTGATAAAAAGTTAAAAGCTAAAGGATACCGCGATTTAAATGATTATATTGATAAAAGGAGTAACGAAATATTAGATGATGAAGTTTGGCTATGGAGAACCAAGGCCGGCATACAAGATGATTTTCCTGAATTATCAAATTGCGAGATTATTGAAATATTAAAGGATGTAATGGCTAACATCGTAAAAAAGGGAGGAGTTATTTGTGATTATTCCAATGGAAAAGCATCACATATAATAAAAATATATGATGACTTATCCTCTCCATTACTAATATCGGATATCGTTAATTTCTTGCTTCTCAATCCTGACTATGGAAGTGATGGAAATGGTATTTGGTATGAATAACAAACCTTGAGTGAATCCCCCCCCTCTTCCTAGCAAACCGTAGCCCATATGTAGGCTGCGTGTCCCAAGGCTCACGCGCGGTTTTTTACTCCAAAGTATTTATAAAGTGTAAAAAATATAAAGCGTAGCAAGATAATAGTAAACAGAAAAAAGTTCTAGAAATTCTGATAGTTCTAAAAATGAGAAACATGGAAATAGTGTAGATCATTTAAAGCAGCTGAAAAACGGATTAAGGAATTACAAGAGCAAATTAAACCTGGAATGCCTAAAAAAGAGAGGCTTAGTTTAGAGAAAAAAATAAGTAATATTAAGAAAACCGCGGAACGAAAAGCAAAAGGTGTAGAAAATAGCAAAGGATCAAAACGATGAAATTAAACCTATCTCCGTTTAAATCTGTAGGTCCATTTAAGTTTGGAGAAAGTATTGATAAATATATTTCTATCCTACAATTTTTTAGATATAGTCCACCGGATAAATTTGGAGTATGTGAGTATGAATCTCAAGATGGTAGTTTTTTTATTACTGTAAGAGAAAATAAAATTGATTCTATATTTTGCTATAAAGAACTATTTTATAAAGATACTAATTTAATTGGATTAACCATTGAGCAGTTTAAAATAATTACTGAGAGTAATTTTATAGGTAAAATAGATGAATTAGATTTTGAAGATGATGGCATACCACAATTTGTTTATGAATTTGAAACAATAGGGTTGCAAGTTTGGGAGAAAAATAGCAGGATTGTTACTATTATAGCAAGTCCATATATAGAAGATGATTAGCCTGCGCAGATTATGTCAAGCCCCGACAAAACACATCAAGGTCGTCTGAAATTAATTTTTAGATGACCTCTCCTTATAATTTTCATCCAAAAAATATCGGAAGAGGTGTCGATGGGAAAGTCGATCAGCCATCAGCAATGGTTTTCCGCAATGGGGTAAGACAGCGAATTTTGTAACATATGTATTGAAACGCTTAGGTTTGGTCAATACCCAACAATCCAGAAAGATCGTCTGAAAAAATCCAAATTCATCTTTCAGCCGACCCTATCCCACAAGAGGAAATATTTATGAAAAACATAAATGATATTTTTATTGGACAGAATTTTTCTTTACCCAACAATTTTTTAATACCAAATTATGATACTTTTTTGTTCTTTGATTTTGGGCTTGGAACACAATCAGCGTTTATTAAGGATTTTTCTGACTTATTAGATTTAGGTGGCTTTAATAAAAAAGTTAATGTTTTTGATTATGATTTTAATATTATTGTAGAGAACTGGATTCTCAAACATGATGACTCATTAGAATACGTAAAAAGAATAGTAAGCTATATAAATGATAATGGTGATAATGGAGTTATTATGGCAGATACTGATTTAAATTGGGTTGCGGTTCAGGATATACCTATTAATTGGGGTGTTTTTGCATTTCAAAGTTCAAAAAAAGAATCTATAAGGTTATTCCATATGATGGATCGAGATTGGTTTGTAGACATTGAAAGATTTAAGGCTATGGAGAAGGTATTAATAAGAGAGTTTGGAGAGGAGTTTATAAATATCTTAATTAAGAAATTACGGTAATATTCGCAGGGATGGGTAACCGCTAAGTAAGCGTAGATATTGTCGCTTGAGTTAATCTCGAAAGTTGCAAATACTGATTTAAGCTGTAGGTTAGATCGAGTACTCTCATCTTGATGGAAATTTGGCATGATAAATTTCCCTTTAGGGATTCGGAACATTGGAAAAAGGAGTTGTGCCGCTTTATGAATTTTTATAATACGGTAAAGCCACAGAAGAGCTTGCACCTTTTGAGGTCTTACAGGCTTATTTTTCTCAACCTGTTGTGTAAACAACGTTGTGTTTCCTTATAAAATAATATGTTGAAATTATTTATCTCATCATTTTTAAACCTATTATTTATTTTGTACTTAACCAGAGAACTGAAAGGACTTATTAGCTTCATTCTAAATATTTGTAATGGAAATATAAGCAATTACATTTTAGGAATAGTAGAGATTTTATTCTATTCCTTTTTAAGTTTAAGTATTATTTTTTTATCAAAATACTTAGCATCATTGATAGCAAAAAGTCAAACTATTCAATTATTATTATTCGTTATAATTTGCTTGTTTTTAGATATAATAGCGTGCTTATTTATATTTAGAATCTTCTTTATAACCTAATAGTGGCCGTAAATTGGGTCGAGACCCAATAAACACCAAGGTCGTCTGAAATAAATTGCCTGACGACCTTTCTCCATGTCTCCTCCTACTTCAACTACAACGAAAACAGTCAAATCACCCGTTATCACCGACACCGAACGAGATAAACTGCATCGCTAAATCCATCGTATTCAAGCTAAACTCGTCAGCCACTACGAACTTGATTCTTTAGGTTGAATTATCCCCCCCTGAGCAAGGCAGCAAAGGTAACGGATATCACTTATCAACCCTTCCGCCTGCAAAACCAGTATGCCGACCGTGAATCAGGGCTATATTACAACTTCTTCAGGCATTACGAACCTGATGCAGACCGGCTTGGGGTCAGTATCCGATTGGATTATTTTGAGATATTAATTTTTATGCTTTTGCACCGGATACTACGAAATAGATAGATACATTAGATTGGTTTAGATATTATGGGAATTGATGTGGACCAGACTGGACAAAGGTGGAAGAACAATACAGTAAGCTTCGAGAAAATAATGGATATTATGTCGAACCAATGGAAGTATTGGATATAACATGATATTTACTATGCTAAATGTAGGGAACAATTCTCATATTCAGAATTAGAAAAATATAACTGTATGGTAAGGTGCGATGACACTCTTATGAATACATCTAAAAATATCCAACATGATCCTAATTCTTCATCCTGATTTTTCTATAAAGCGTTGGGACCTGAACTTGCCAAAATCCACTATCTATCAACAAAACCATTAAAAACATCTACAAACCATAGGTGATTTTATGAAAATCTTTAAATATTTTTTATTATATTTATTTATATATATAATCTTATTTATCATAAGCCCTTGGATTTTAGAATTAATTAATATTACCATAACGCTTCCATGGTCCATTATTGAAGAAGATATTATTACTTATTTTGGACTAAACCTGAATCCTACTGCTGATAATATCTTTTATCGAAGAATAATACACTTTACTTACGGATCAATTAGCCTTTCTATAAATATATTTATTTTATATAATTTTATCTGCAAATTTAAGAAAATTTTTAAAACACCCAAAGAAAATAAATGAAACAGGTAAATTATATCACATGAAAGATAATAGAAGATGATGAAAACAAAAAAATGGAATTGGATCCCTACAATTAAAATTAATGAACTGCATTTTGATAAAATTTATCCTGATTATAAGAAGATATTAGATGAGTTAAATGCAAATATTTTTTCAGAAAATGAAGATATTTATGACTATTTTATTTTTGAAGAAAATGGAATTAACTCATTAATTTACTTTGAAAAAAATGGCCAATTTGCAGGAATGGAACTAAAAAATAATCTTTTTTATAAAGATATAAATCTAATTGGCAAGGATATTGAAGAAATAAAAAAATTTTTGGTTATGATTCTTTAGTTTTAGATAAATATGATAGTGTAGATTGTGATGATATTAGAGCGATATTTTGGTTTGAAAATAACAAAGTCGAATCAGTTACAGTATATTAATAAATAATGAAAAATATAAATATAGGGTAATTAGTGGTCCGCATGCCCCCAATCCCGACGTAGAGTGTGTGCGGTACGCACAGATGCGTTTTCTGCTTTTCAGACGACCTCGAAGCCCAAACCCCACTGGGATTACCGAATTCAAACGCGATATATTGGGACGCTTAATCCACACCCTCGCCCGCGACGGCGGCGACAAGGTTCAGGAAACCGCTTACCAATACGACCTGGTCGGCAACCTCGTCCGCGCCGCCAACCTCCACAGCATCACCTGCTTCGACTACAACGGAAACGGCTGACTCATCGTCCAACACCAATGGAAGTGTCGAGCAAGGAAGAGATCACCCGAAACGGATTGCCCGACACCGACTGGTGCGATTTATAGTGACAACGAGGTCATCGCTGACATCGAACGCGATAATGGGCTCTTTCTTATAATGCTGTCCCTTAAAAATTAAATGTTAAGGATGGGTTCTATGTGTAATGACGCTTATCATACTGATAATTTTTTACAAGCTAGTTATTTTTTTGAACATGAAGATTATCAAAAAGCTTTTTATTTTTTAAAGAAAGGAGCTTTGGAAAAAGATGTTAATTGTTATAATAATTTAGCAGCTTTATATGATCTTGGATATGGGATTGAAAAAAATCCACTTTTGGCGCTTAAATGGTATAGAAAAAGTTGGCAATATGAAGGGAAAAGTGGTGGGGTATGTTCTAATATTGCATCACTTTATGCCGGTTTAGGTAATATAAGGCAGGCTAAATTTTGGTGGAATAAAGCAATATTAGAATTAAATGATGGAGATGCAGCTCTTGATTATGCAAAATTCTTAATTAATAGGAAAAACAAGAGGGATTATCATAAGATAATGGAATTACTTAAGTTTGCTATCAAGAGCGATTATATTACTGAAATCTCTAAGGAAGAAGCTGGTCAATTATTGAAAAATCTAGAAAGCACATAAACTTAGTAAACCATATAAAGATCAAACCGTACAGTAAGGTCGTCTGAAATTAATTTCGGACGACCCTTTTCCAAATTAAGATCACAAGTTAAAGGAGACCTTAAATATAAATGCATTATGAGTGGTTTCATTCCTCAAATAAAAAAGACCAATGTGAAAGGTACTGACTATGGAAATATTTAAAAATTTCTTAATTTTATTGGTGTTATCAATTTCTATACTATCATGTAAACAATATCCGAAAAGAAATGAAAAAATAGCTGACTCCATATCAACGGGTAGTACTTATTGGATTTCGGATGAAGAAATTCATACTCTGGAAGAAAAAGCCTCTCATGGAGATAAAAATTCATCATTCAAATTATATCAATACCATATGTTTGTATCTCTAAATCAAAATTTAGAATTTAAATGGCTAGAGATAGCGGCAAAAAATGGACATCCTAGTGCCCAATCCAATTTAGCTGATTTATCTTTAGCACAAGGAAATAAAGAAAAAGCCACATTTTGGGCTAAAAAAGCATATGAAAATGGTGCTAAGCTACCGGATGAATTAAAAATCTTAATAAAATAACCTCAACCTTTTGAAACTAGAACACTGGGAGGATTCAATGATAAATGCTGAAAATACTGCTAATGTTCAAATTTTTTGGAAGTTACGAGAAGACGGAGGTTGTCAGACGATTCCTCCCATTGGTCTCTTTTATCCCGTAAGTAAATTTGAAGATGGTGTTTTTCAAGAAAATTTTCCTAGAAGTATAGTTTTAGACATTTACGAGTATATACCAAATAAAAACATCAGTTATGCAAACGCTTGGTTCCTGATAAGAAAAAATGAAAAAATACCATTAGATACGAAATTTAAAATTTTTGATGGTCCAAGATGCATTGCAGATGTTATTTCGATTCCTTAAAACAGTAATCGTGGATTAGGTCTTAAAAAACTGCACCTTGGTGGTTGGGGAATATCCAACCACCAAGGTGCAGTTCAGTTTTCAGACGACCTTTTATTTAGCTTCAGGCTTGTGATTTAAGCCACTTGGGTTTGATGCTCGTCGCCGTTGCGTTCGCGGATTTTGCCCAAACGGTAAACGGTTTCGCCTTGTTCGGTTAAGAATGCCTGCACCGCATCGGCATCTTCTTCGGCAATCACGACCACCATGCCGATGCCGCAATTGAAGGTGCGGTACATTTCTTGCGTTTCCACGTTGCCTGCCTGTTGCAGCCATTGGAACAGCTTGGGCAATTCCCACGCTTTGGCGTCGATTTGGGCAACGGTGTTTTCCGGCAGGATGCGCGGCACGTTTTCGGTAATGCCGCCGCCGGTAATGTGCGCCATGCCTTTGATGATGAATTTTTCCAAAGCGGCGAGGATGGGTTTCACATACAGGCGGGTCGGGGCGATGATGGTTTCGCGCAGGGTTTTGCCGTTGTCGAACTCGGCGTCCAAATCGGGATTGTCGCGGGCGATAATTTTGCGGACGAGGGAGTAGCCGTTGGAATGGGCGCCGTTGGAAGCCAGCCCCAACACGATGTCGCCTGCTTTGATGCTGCGGCCGTTGATGACGCGCTCTTTTTCGACCACGCCGACGGCGAAGCCCGCTAAGTCGTATTCGCCTTCTGGGTACATGCCGGGCATTTCGGCGGTTTCTCCGCCGATGAGGGCGCAGCCGGATTCTTCGCAGCCTTGGGCGATGCCTTTAATCACGTCGGTAGCGCGGGCGACGTCGAGTTTGCCGCAGGCGAAATAGTCGAGGAAAAACAAAGGCTCAGCACCTTGAACCAAAATATCGTTGACGCTCATGGCGACGAGATCGATGCCGACGGTGTCGTGTTTGTCCCAATCGAAGGCGAGTTTGAGCTTTGTGCCCACGCCGTCGGTACCACTGACGAGGACGGGATTTTTGTATTTTTTGCTGATTTCGACCAATGCGCCGAAGCCGCCCAAATCACCCAACACTTCGGGACGCATGGTGCGTTTGGCAAAAGGTTTGATGTTTTCGACCAGTTGGTCGCCTGCGTCAATATCGACGCCTGCGTCGCGGTAGCTGAGTGGAGTGCTCATGAATGGGTTCCTTATCGTGATTGGGACGGAAAAACGATGGGGCGTATTTTACCTTATTTTGCAGGCGCGGGCTTGGATTTTTCGGTGATTTTGTAAACAATCTGAGGTTTCAGACGACCCCGTTTATTCTGTTATACTGGACGGTCAGGGGTCGTCTGAAAACGATTGCGGCGGCTCCCGCTGAAACACACATGGAAAGGTTTTATGTATCAGAAAAAAACGCGCGGCATGAAGCCGTGGATCATTATGGGCTGCGTGATTGCGGCTTTTGTCTGGCTGCTGTACGCGCTGGGCGACATCCTGACGCCGTTTATTGTGGCGGCGGTGTTGGCTTATGTGTTGAATCCGCTGGTGGAATGGTTGCAGAAAAAACGGATTAAACGCGGTCCAGCGTCCATGATGGTGATGGTATTCGCTTTGCTGTTGCTGCTGTCGCTGATGCTGATTATTGTGCCTATGCTGATCAACCAGTTTAACAATATGGTCAGCCGCATTCCCCAAATCGTCGATTTTACGCAAAACAGGCTGCTGCCTTGGCTGAACCATGTGGCGGGCAATTATGTGCATATCGATCAGGCTTCGGTAGTCAAATGGTTGCAGTCGCATATGGGCGAATTGAGCAACACGCTCAAGGCTTGGGTCCCGACGCTGATGCGCCAGAGTGGCAACGTCATCAGCGGCATGAGCAACCTGATTTTGCTGCCGTTGCTGCTGTATTATTTTCTTTTGGACTGGAAACGCTGGTCTTACGGCATTAGCGCGTTGGTACCGCGTCGCTTTATCGACACTTATACGCGCATTACCAGCAATATGGATGAAGTTTTGGGCGAATTCCTGCGCGGACAGTTGATGGTGATGCTGATTATGGGGCTGGTGTACGGGGTCGGGCTGATGCTGGTCGGACTCGATTCGGGCTTCGCCATCGGTATGATTGCCGGTATTTTGGTGTTTATCCCGTATTTGGGCGCATTTACCGGACTTTTGCTGGCAACCGTCGCCGCTTTGCTGCAATTTAGCACATGGCACGGTCTGATTATGGTGTGGATAGTATTCGGTATCGGACAATTCCTCGAAAGCTTTATCGTTACCCCGAAAATCGTCGGCGACCGTATCGGCCTGTCGCCGTTCTGGGTGATTTTCTCGTTGATGGCTTTCGGACAACTGATGGGCTTCGTCGGCATGCTCGCCGGTCTGCCGCTTGCCGCCGTAACCTTAGTCCTGCTGCGCGAAGGCGTGAATGCTTATTTCCACAGCCGTTTTTACAAACACAAATAAAAGGACAAAAAGGTCGTCTGAAAACAGATATGGGTTTTCAGACGACCTCCCAGCCCTTTTTCGACAGCCATGTTGAACAATTTTGCACTTTGGTTTATATCCGGTTTTCTGTCGATGTTGCTATGGGAAGTGCTTCCCGTAGACGACGGATACAGCTTTCCGGAAAAAATGAAGGTATTAATCCTGTTTTCCATCATCATGGCTGTTTTGCAAACCTTTTTCTTTCCGACACTCACTCCCTGAAATCACTTACACAAAGGACCATATGTTAGCCATCATCGGCGGCAGCAGCCTGACCAAGCTGCCAGAACTGAGCATCACCGACCGCAAAATCGTCCGCACCCCCTACGGACTGACCAGCAGCCCCGTCTTAAGCGGCAAACTGGGCAGTCAGGACATTTTCTTCCTTGCGCGGCACGGCTTCGGCCATACCGTCGCGCCGCATGAAATCAACTATCGCGCCAACATCTGGGCGTTGCATTCCATAGGCGCGGAATACATCGTCGCCGTTTCCTCCGTCATCAGCATCAACGACCGCTTTGAAAACGGCGCGCTCGTCCTGCCCGACGACTTGATCGACTACACCTACGGCCGCAAGGACACCTTTTTTGAAGGACAGGAAGAACCGGTCGTACACACTGATTTTCTCGAACCCTACACCGCCGGACTGCGCGAAAAAATTGCCGAACACGCGCAACAGCATCAAATGCCCTTATACACCCAAGCCGTTTACGGCTGCCTGCAAGGCCCGCGCTGGCCGACCCGCGCCGAAATCCAACGTTACCGCCGCGACGGCGTGGACGTATTGGGCATGACCGGAATGCCCGAAGCCTTCCTCGCCCGCGAACTGGGCATCCAATACGCACACTTCTGCGGCATCACCGACATCCGCTGCCTCAGCGGCGGAGCGGAAGGGACAGAATGCGGCTTGGAAACCGAGCTTGCCATCGGCAAAATCCGCCGTTTGCTTGCGGGTTTGTAAAGGGTGAACTTTTTAAAACCACGCAAAAAGGTCGTCTGAAAATTTTCAGACGACCTCATTACTAAGATAGATACGGCAGAAAAAAATTTGGTATTCAAACCAACACTTCAGTCCTGCAACAAACTAATAAGACAAAACCGTTTGCAATCCGTCGATTCATGATTCCGGCTTATCCGCAGCCGGTTTTTTCTTACGCGTGCGACGGCGTTTACGATTCGGCTTGCCATCCGCGCCATCGCTTTGCCCGTGTTGCCTGCGCTGTTGTGTGGCAAGCGTCATTTCCGCGCGGGCTTCCGCATCCGCATGTTGGAACTTCGTCCACCATTCGACCAAATCCCGCTCCACTTCGCCGACCTCTCCGCGCAACACAAGGAAATCGTAAGCTGCACGGAAACGCGCTTGCGCCAACATTTTGTGCGGACGCGCGCCGCGTGTGTAGTCGAATTGCGGCTGAAGCTGCCAAATTTCCCTCATGGTCGCGGCAAAACGCTGCGGCACACCCCAGCCTTTTTCCACCGTCTCGCGCATGGTGTTCATCGCTTCGGATAAAGCATGTGCAGGTTTTTGACCGCGTTTGATGTTGTCCTGCCAATGACGGTTCAAAACCGGCCACAATACGGCAGCAAGGACAAAGCCCACCGACACGGATTTGTCTGCGCGCAAACGTTCGTCCGTATTTTTCAAGGCGAGAGAGATAATGCGGTTTTCAGGTTTTGCAGCCGATTTGAGCGCAGTCAGAAGCGGATGGACGTCGTCTGAAACGCCTAGGGAATTCAATCGTTTCAGACATTCTCTGGCATAACCGGAAAACAGCAGCTTCATGATTTCGTCAAACAGACGCGCTACGGGTTCGTGTTTCAGACGACCTGCCTGTTCCGGAATCGGTGCGGCGGTGTTTTCTTCCACGTCAAACCCAAGTTTGCCCGACAACCGCACTGCCCTCAGGATGCGGACAGGGTCTTCCTGATAACGTTCCACCGCATTGCCGATCATTACCAGCTTGCGGTCGGCAATATCGCCGACGCCGTGATGGAAATCGACGATTTCTTCTTTAATCGGGTCGTAATAAAGCGCGTTACAGGTGAAATCACGGCGCATGGCATCTTCTTCCATACTGCCGTAAGTGTTGTCCTTCATAATCCTGCCGTGCGCGTTCTGCTGCACTTTGCCGCCGCCCCTAAAGGTCGTGACCTCTATGGTTTCCGGCCCGACCATGACGTGTACGATTTGAAAGCGTCTGCCGATGATGCGGCTTCTGCGGAAAATCTTATGAACCTGCTCCGGCGTTGCATCGGTGGCGATGTCGAAGTCTTTAGGCTCGACGCCCAGCAACAGGTCGCGAACCGCCCCGCCGACAACATAAGCCTGAAAACCTTCGTCATGCAAACGGCGGACAACTTTTTCCGCCGCAAAACTCAACATATCCGCGCTGATATGGTGCCTGTCGAAAGGAAGGATTTCCTTCGCCACAGGCACTTGCTTCGGCTGCTTTCCGGGTAAAACTTTATGCAACCATTTTTTCAACATAAAACTCTTTCCAAAATAAAAAGAGGTCGTCTGAAACCGGCGGCGAAGCCTTTGCGCAATATTCTGCCGGGAATACGGGCAAAATATTATGCAAAGGCTTCAGACGACCTGCCGTACCGCATTAAAAATAAGGCGGCATTATACCCGAAACACCATAAACCCTGAAAATATAGTGGATTAACTTTAAACCAGTACGGCGTTGCCTCGCCTTAGCTCA
>JVVZ01000500.1:0-3587 GCA_001062585.1 Neisseria meningitidis | reverse complement strand
ATAATCCCTTGGTCGTGGGTTCGAACCCCACCGGACCCACCAATCAAATCAATGCCTTGCGTAAGCAAGGTATTTTTTCATGTCGCAACTGTGTCCAATTTGTGTCTGAAATCGCCCGATTCCGTCCAATACCGCAGCATGCGCCTGCAGATGTTCCGCCGACAAATTCGCTAAATCATTCCCTGTCTGATTTGCCTACATCAGGGCAAACCCATGCAGCTCCTAGTGCCAATCTAGTGCAATCTAATCAAAACGTCGTCTGAAAATCGACAATTCGTTTTCAGACGACGTTTTATGAGAAATGCAGCGAATCTCTTTCACCTTCCCTCAAAATCAATCTCCTCCCTCGTTCCTCCCCTCTTCTCCCGCCAAGCCGTGCAGCAACAACCCCAATACGTCCTGCGGCAGCTTTTGCGGCGCAGCGGCATAAAGCGCGGCCAGTTGCGGGTGGCGCATCAATATATCCGCCTGACGGATGAACAGGTCGATGAGCTCCACCGGCAAATCAGGCTGAATCAGGCGGCGTTGTTGCAGGGTGTGGAAGAAGCCGCGCATAAAGGCGTATTTTTCTTCGTTCAACTCATGGAAAAACCGTTCCAGCTCCAAATCGGTGTTCTCTTCAATGTCGCGCAGGAAGGCGGCGGAATAAAGCTCGTCGAACGACTGCCGTTGCAGGGCGAACACGGCTTCGGCGGCTTCGCGCAGGCTGCATTGCCGTGCAAGCAGTGCCTCAAATTCGGCACGGACGCGGTTTTTCTGCTCGGTAACGATTTCCTGCAAGAGCGCGTTTTTGCCGCTGTAATATTTGTAAAAGGTAACGCGGCTGACGGCGGCCTCGGCACAGATTCCACCTACGGATACGGCGGAAAAACCGTGTTCGCGGAACAGGCGGTGGGCGGTGTCGGCGATGGTTTGTTGTTTGCTGGCGGTCATGACGGTAGGAAGGTTTTGATTTTGTTCATAAAGGAGGTTCATTAAAGTTATCCGCAAGTCGGATACTCATCATATTTCCCCACGACGGCAATGGCAATACGGCGGCGTTTCAGACGACCGCTTTCCTTATCCCTCCGCTCCGCCCTGTGGACAGGGGGCTGTCGAATGCTTGGCAAACCAAATTCATAAAGGCCGCGGAATTGCCCTCCCAAACCTTCTCCCGCCGAACTGGGAGAGGGAATTGTTTTTGATGGTTCACTATAAAAAGGGAGGAAGTAAAGTGAATGATAAACACTTGCATTCCTGTTTTTTGTTTCTTATACTTTACATTAATAGTTTGTTTTATGTAAATGTGTAAACAACAAATATTTGCATACTGCCGGAGCGGTTGGATTGTCTGATGTTCAATCCGCCCCGACGTATGCCGTCTGAAAGGATAAGGAAATGCAGAAACCTACCCTCCGCCGCCTGCCGCTGCTGCTTGCCGCCGCCTTTGCCTCCGAATGGATTCATGCCGCCGATGCGGCGCAAGACGCGGAACAAGTGCAGTTGGAAGAAGTCGTCGTCACCGGCGAACGCACCAACCGCAGCGGCTTTGAAACCGCTACATCCAACCGCGTTTTCACCACGCCGAACATCGACCGCAGCGGCCACAACCTTTCCGCGACCGATCTGCTCAAACAGACCGTAAACACGGTGGACTTGGGCGGCGGCAACGATTTGCCGACCGTGCGCGGCGTGGACGGCTCCGGCCCCGCTGTCGGCGCAGTGGCGTTTTTCGCGGGCACGCGGCCGCGCCTGAACCTGTCCATAGACGGCCGCTCCGCCACTTACAATGAATACGCCTTCGGCACGCAGTCGCTGTGGGACATGCAGCAGGTGGAAGTCTTGCGCGGGCCGCAAAGCCATGTGCGCGGGCAGAACGCGGTGGCGGGCGCGGTGGTGATGCGTTCCAAAGACCCGACCGACGAATGGGAAGGCGCGCTGCGCTTGGGTTTGGGCAACCAGAAAACGCGCAACATCGCCGGCGTAGTGTCCGGCCCGATTGTGAAAAACAACCTTGCCTTCCGCCTGAGCGCGGAGCGGCAGCAGCGCGAAAGCTACGAACCATTCGTGTCCTATGAGCCGACCGGCAACCCGCGCCGCGTGGAAAACACCAACGTGCGCTTCAAACTCCTGCTCACGCCCGAAAACCATCCCGATTTTTACAGCCGCCTGACGCTGAACCACATCCGTTCGCGCGCGCCGCAAAACGAAATCATGGGCAACACCGCCAGCCGCCGTTTTTTAAAAGAAAAGCCCGTGTTCGTAACCGGCTCGACATCGGGCATCTGGGACGTATCGTGGCAGCTTAACGACTATTTGAAACTGGAAAACAAACTGGTTTACGGCCGCTACCACAACGAGCGGCTGCATCTGCCGATGACCGTCAGCCCGCAAGGCGTGCCCGCCGAACTCAAAGGCCGCGAACTGCAATGGGAGCCGGTATTGCATTTTTCCAACAAAGGCCGTCTGAAAGGCCTTGCCGGACTGCACTACTTCCGCAGCAAACAAGACGAATGGGTAGATATCCGCAGCGTCGGCGGCCGCAACACCTTTGACGACCGCAACAGCGTGCGCGCCCTGTTTGCCGAAACCACATACAGCCCCAGCGAAAAATGGGACATCACAGCCGCCGCCCGCCTTGAAAAAGAAACGCACAAACGAAGCGGCGGCAGCGGCGCACTGCACCTCGATTTAGACAAAGGCCAGACCGTCTTCCTGCCCAAAATCGACATCGCCTTCAAACCCACCGACCAATGGGTCAGCGGCATCAAAGCTGCACGCGGCTACAACCCCGGCGGCGCGGGCATCACCTTCGGCCGCCCCGTCGTAACCTACACTTATGAACCCGAATATGTGAACAACTACGAGTGGTACACCCGCTGGCGCAGCGCAGACCGCCGCCTGCAACTCTCCGGCAACCTGTTCCTGAACCACTACCGCGACATGCAGCTCCCCTTCTATCTCGGCACCAACTCCGTCGTCATCCGCAACGCCAAAAAAGTCCATACCTACGGCGCGGAACTCGCCGCCGACTGGCAGGCGACTGACAGCCTGAAACTCACCACCGGACTGGGGCTGCTCAACACCAAAATCAAAAGCTATCCCGACAGCGGCATCGAAGGCAACAAACTCGGCCGCGCGCCCAAATACACCGCCAACATCGGCGTGAAATACCTGAACGACAAAGGTTGGGAAGCCGGCGGCGACGTACGCTTCTACGGCGGCTACTACTCCGCCGCCGACAATGCCGAATCAGGCAAAATCGGCGCGTACAACCAAGTCAACCTCTACACCGCCTACAACTTCAAACAAGGCCGCGTCTCGCTCTACGCCGACAACGTGTTCAACCGCCGCCGACCCATATTCATTTCCAGCGCCGACCGCCAAGACGCGCTCTACCAACGCCCCAGAAGCGTGGGCGTGAGCGCGGAATGGAAGTTTTAGGCGGTGCTGAAATGATAGAGGTCGTCTGAAAAAACGTAGATCGGGCATCAATGCCCTACCTACGGTTACTGGAATAACGAAGGTCGTCTGAAACGGCCGTAACAACCGACTGCCGTCATTAGCTTACGCAAGTCCGCTTCGCTACCCCCGCGCAGGCGGGAATC
>JVVZ01000499.1:0-6339 GCA_001062585.1 Neisseria meningitidis | reverse complement strand
TACTATCTGTACTGTCTGCGGCTTCGTCGCCTTGTCCTGATTTAAATTTAATCCGCTATATTTGCGTTTGTGGCGGAGTGGGGCGGTTGATGGGCATTTTCTGTTTTGTTCACCGTAAACCCTTGTGGGTGTGATGAAGCGGATGAACAAAAAAAGGAGGCAATCCCCCACAGGATTGCCCCAATACCTCAAATCAGAGATTTACGCTTCACAAACAATACAGGCTTTCGCCTGCGGCTTTACCTGCACGGCTCAACTCCGTGCGGGTAAACTTTTGTTCCGAGGGAGTGAGTCTCGAAACATCCACTTGCAAGCTGGAAGCTTGCAGTAGGAAACCGGAGTATCAAATCTTACCGGTACGGCTGTAATTTGATGTAACGAAATTTACGCGAAAATTTTGGGTTTGCCAAGTGGTTTACATTATTTTTTTATGTAAAATAGATATTTATAATATTCCAATATTTATAAAAAATCTAAAATATAATTCTATTAATTTTAAATTTTTATAAATATTAAAATTATATTTTTATAAATTTGGCATTATATTCTTTAAGGGATGGTTGGTGCAATTGATTTTTTAAAAATGTTATTTTATAACGCTTTGATTTTAAATTAAATTAAATTTAATATGTTAATCAAAATTTTGCATCATATTTATGTTTTACGGGAAATACGCCGGTTTTTTCCTCTGTTGCCCGTTTAATGGGGCTGAATATCCATTTTATCCAAAGAGTTAATGTGAAAAATTCTCAATTGAAGATTTGTTACTATCGTTGTTAATTTTCGATTTAATAGAAATGATAAAAGCCCGAACATGACGGGCTTTGCTTTTTGTTGTAACTGTATGTAATTCAATAAAATCCCTGTTCGCCTTCGGGACGGGTTTTGAAGCGTTTGTGCAGCCAGAAATATTGCTCGGGATTTTCCCTTGCCCGCGCTTCGATAAAGTCGTTCATGCGTTGGGTGTCGGCTACAACGTCGTCTGAAGGGAAGTTTTCCCATGCCGGATAGAAACGCAGCGTAACGGTGTTGTCGGCATTGCGCGTAGGGATGGCAGGAATGACTTTGGCTTTCGTCATACCGGCGATGCGGCTTAAGCCTGTAATCGTGGCGGTGGGGATGTCGAAGAAGTTGACGAAAATGGAGTCGTTGCGGCCGAAATCCTGGTCGGGCAGGTAAAGGAAGGGGGCGTCGCTTTTGCGCAGTTGCTTGATAATCGCGCGCAGGCCTTCGGTGCGGCCGATGAGGAAGACGTTGTTGTAGCGGTGGCGGCCTTTGAGGATTTGTTCGTCCAACGCTTTGTTTTTTTGGTGCGAATACATACTGGTTAGCGGCACGTCCTGATTGAGGGTGTAAACCGCCATTTCAAATGCGGTGAAGTGCGGATAAAGCAGGATGACTTTTTCGCCCGCCGCGAGCGCGTTATCAAGATGGTGTTTGTCTTGATAATGCACGAGTTTGCGCAGCCTGTCGGCAGGGGCGTACCAATACAGGCCGTATTCGAGCATCAGCTTCGCCATGTGTTGAAAATGGCGTTTGAGCACGGCTTTGCGTTTGTCTTCGCTCCATTCGGGAAAGCATTTTCTGAGGTTGGTCTCGCCGACTTTGCGGCGCGGCTTGACGGCGTAATAGGCAAGGATGCCCACTGCATCGGCAATTTTGTGTATGGCTTTGAAGGGCAGGAGCTGGATGAGGTAGAGGAGGAAAAAGGCAGCTTTCATGTCGTCTGTCGCGGGATGGGGCGGGAAAAAGGGAATTATAACGGAAAGGTCTGTTTTTCAGGCGGATTGAGGTGGGGAAGAGGGAAGGATTGGCGGCATTTTTGAAACCGGTGTTCTCAGGAGACGCAGCCTGTCCGTGGGCATGGTTTCAAACTTGTCTGCGGATGGGCAGGGTTTGTTATTTGAAAAAACGGCCGCAGCAGGCTTTGAATTTTTTGTGCGAACCACAGATGCAGTCTTGTTTCATGCCGGGTAAGGGCGTGGTCGGGTCGATGAAATACCAGCGGTTGCCGATTTTGACGAAGGCAGATAATTCATGATGGCACGCTGTTTCCTGACCGTCTTGAAAATAGGCTTTGAATTCGACTTGGGCATGTTGTTTGCCGACATTGGCGTGTTGTATGACTTCCAAACCCAGCCAATGAGTCGTCTGACTCCATGCCAGCATATCGGCTTGGTCGAGCAGGTGTTGTTGGGATGGGACAGTCGTTTCAACGATATAGGCGATATCGTGCAAAACATAGGCGCTGTATCTGGAGCGCATCAGCTGTTCGGCGGTTTGCGGCAGGCTTTCGTGACGGTGGAACGGGGCGCAACAGTCGTTGTAGGTTTGTCCTGAAGAGCAGGGGCAGGTTTGGGGAGCGGTCATTTTGGTTTGGGGCGGGTAGTGTTTGGAAAAGGTTGTGGTTTGGCTGTCGGGGATTCAATCGACTAATTTTTTGCCTAATATGACAACATCGGCTTGCTGCGTTCCTAAGTCGCATACGGCGGGCAATCGCCCCCATTCCGTAAAGCCGAACTGGTGAAACAGGTGCAGGCTGGGGTAGTTATGTCCGAAGATGACTGCCAATATGTTTTTAATGCCCAAGGACGGCGCGCGTTCGAGCACATTTTGCAGCAGGATTTTGCCCACGCCGATACCGCGCGTGTCATGGCGGACATAGAGGCTGATTTCTGCGCTGATGTGATAGGCATGGCGCGGGTAGTAGTCGCTGAGGCTGCACCATGCCAAAATCGTACCGTCTTTATTTTTCAATACATACAGAGGCCGCTTGCCGCCGTGCGCGTCGAACCATGGTTTGCGTTCGGCAATGCTGACGGGCGTCAGGTCGGCAGTGGATTGGCGGGCGGCTATGGTGCTGTTGTAAATCTCGACAATGTCGGGCAGGTCGGTTTTGGCGGCTTCGGTGATGGTGTATTGCATTCAGACGACCTTAACAGGCTATTGAATCAGTTTGGAAACGGTTTTGAAGGCGGGGTGGCGGGCGTCGCCCAGCAATTGGAACAAAATGCTTTCCACATTGGAAACGGTGGCGCGGGCTTCGCGCATTTGCGCCAGCCCGTTTTCTTTGTTTGCGGGGGAACGGGATGTCGTGCATTCAAAGGGGACGTAAACATTGAAACCTTCCAAGCGCAAATCCAATACGGTTTGCAGCATGCAGATATGGGTTTCTGCGCCGATTAAGATGATGTTTTGGACGGCTGCCTGCGTCAAAATCGCGTGCGTTTCGGGGGAGAAGGCGGAGAAACGGGTTTTTTCGATAAAAGGCGTAGTTTCGGGCAGCAGCAGCGATACGGCGGGAACCGTTTTGCCCAATCCTTTCGGATATTGCTCGGTCACGGCAAACGGGACGTCTAAGGCGTGAAGCCCCTGTATCAGGACACGGCTGTGGTGCAGCATATCGTCTTTGTCGTGCAGGGCGGGGAGGAGGCGTTCTTGGATGTCGATAATCAGACACAGGGTGTTTTCGGGATTCATAAATATTCCTTTCGCGCCAAGTGGAGGGTGTATTCCATTATAGCGAAAGCCGGTGTGTCTGTAATGGCTGCGGTTTTGATGGGCGCGTTTCCATTTGGCGCAGGATGGTAAAGCCCCGGATAGCGAGGCGCGGCTTCGGTTTGAAGCGCATCTGCCGTTCAAAACGTATACGGTCGGCATGGGAAGTTTGAATCTGATTTGACATTTTTCAGACGACCCTTTGCATGAATTTTCTTTCTTAATTCAAACACAAACTTTTAGGACGGTAGAATTCGCCTTGCACTAACCCTTCCCGCCTGCTTGTGCAGAAGGGATGTCACATAAGGAGTATTTCATAATGAAGAAAATTCTGATTTTGTCTTTACTCGCACTGCCTGCGTTGGCTGCGGCGGAAGTTCATTTTTACGGCGATTTGAAAGCCGGAGTGGAAGCTTCCAACACCCAATACGGCAGCCACAGAATTTCCAATAACGGCGTAAGCGACATGGGCAGCTATGTCGGTATGCGCGGTTCGCATCCTATCGGCGGCAGCAATGATGTATTGTGGCAGGTCGAACAAGATACGTCCTTGGGTTCGAAAACCGGTGCCAAAGACACTTGGCGCAGCCGCAACCAAGGCAGCGGAGAAACTTATATCGGCTTCGGGCGTTAAAAGAAATAAGGTTTCTATCCTGGTTAAGATAAGCAAAAGGTCGTCTGAAAACGTTTCGCATGGGTGCGGATGTTTTCAGACGACCTTTTTGTCTATATTTAGGGGCGCGTTTGTATTCGCACTGACTCGTCATGGGAAGATTGGTACAGCGTGTGACCGATAACCCGCTATCACTGGTTTTGACGGCAGAAGCGGAGCTTGCAAACCAATCTTTTGGTTAAACGCTTTATTTAGCCTGAGCGTTTTTCTGTTCTTGGATAATCCATTTGGCCAAATCTGTACCCAAAACTTTGGCCGTCCGGTTCAGGACGGAACAAGAACCTTTAAAACCGCCAAACATGCCGCCCATAGAATTGCGGGAGAATGTGGTTTTTTTAACTTGTTTGCCGTCAATATACAAAGTCACAGAAACAGCCATGCCCTTGGCGTGTCCCACAAAGGCATTGCCTGCGCTCATGGCGGAAGTGATGGCGATGTCTGCGTAAGTGTCTTGTTTCAGACCATCGCGCACGACGGTTACCCCGCTTTTTGCCGCGCTTTCCCGCAAGGATTCGGACATGATGCTGCCGACTTCTAAACACTCGGATACGATGCGGTTATCAATCTCTTCTTTATCGCGATAGGGGATGTTTTCATCAATGTGAACATCGGCACCGGCGAATGCGGAAGCGGACAAGAAGGCGGCAATGAGGAAGCGTTTGGCGGACATGATGGGTACCCAAGATGAAATGTTAAAAAGAGTGAATATTCTATAATGTTATTTTTACTTAATCAATATAGATTGAATGGGTAAATCGATGGAATGCCGGGCCGGAAGTTTCGCTGAAATTTAGGCATGCCTTTTTGCTTGTAGATCAGAAAAAAATAACGGCTGTCCGAGTGGCTTCCAAAACTTTTTGAAACTGCTTAAGAAGGCATTTATGGGGTATTGGGGCGGCGGGTTTGCTGTTTTTGGCGCAGTGCCGTAATCTGCTCTTTGAACTATATTATAATGCGCTGATTGTTTTTATTAGATTAATCTGACATGACCGCTTATACGCAACAGCTCGACCAAAAAATCCAATACTTGCAACAGCTTTTCCAAGGTTTGGATTTTCCTGAAATTCAAGTTTTCGAATCCCCCGAACAGCATTACCGGATGCGCGCCGAATTCCGTATTTGGCACGAAGGCGGCGAAATATTTTACGCCATGTTCGAGCGCGGACAGAAAGCGAGCGGCGCAAGCCTGATACGTTGCGACCAATTTCCCGCCGCCTCCGAGTCCATCAATGCCTTGATGCCCAAGCTCATCGAAGCCGCCGCACAAAATCCCGAACTCAAAAACCGCTGGTACGCCGTAGAATTTTTGTCTGCACTGAGCGGCGAGATGCTCGTTACCATGATTTACCACAAAAAACTGGGCGAAGCGTGGCAGCGTGCCGCCGAAACCTTGGCGCGTGAATTGGGCATCCATATCATCGGTCGGAGTAGGGGGCAGAAAATTGTTTTGACTCAAGACTATATAACCGAAGAGCTGAACGTAAACGGCAAAACCTTCCGCTACCGCCAAGTTGAAGGCAGCTTTACCCAGCCCAACGTCCGCGTGTGCGAAAAAATGCTCGGCTGGGCGTGCGATGTCGCGCAAAACCTCGGCGGCGATTTGCTCGAACTTTATTGCGGGAACGGCAATTTCACCCTGCCGCTCTCGCAGCATTTCCGTCAGGTTTTAGCAACCGAAGTGTCCAAAACTTCCGTTTACGCCGCGCAATGGAACATCGAAGCCAACCAAAGGGACAACATCAAAATCGCCCGCCTCTCCGCCGAAGAATTCACCGAAGCCTACACGCAAAGCCGCGAATTCCGCCGCCTGCAAGAGCAGGGTATCTCATTGAAAGATTACGGTTTTTCCACCATCTTCGTCGATCCGCCCCGCGCCGGCGTCGATGAAGAAACGCTGAAGCTGGTTTCGCAGTTCGACAACATTATCTATATTTCCTGCAATCCCGAAACCCTGCGTGCCAACCTCGACACCCTCTGCCGAACCCACACCGTCAAACGCGCCGCCCTGTTTGACCAGTTTCCGTTTACGCACCATATCGAAAGCGGTGTTTATTTGAAGAAGAAATAAAGAAGCGGATTTGAAAAGGTCGTCTGAAAGTTTTCAGACGACCTTTCGTTTTATATAGTGGATTAAATTTAAATCAGGACAAGGCGACGAAGCCGCAGAC
>JVVZ01000498.1:0-13835 GCA_001062585.1 Neisseria meningitidis | reverse complement strand
TTAGACCTTCAAAGTTGAGTATTGTACTATTTTATTTTTAATTGACTATAAAAACACGGGGGATGACGACGTTGCCAAAGCGGCAGCCTCAGCTCAAGATTTAGCATCCGGCTTCTCCTTAAACTCCGTTCCGACGAACGTCCGTTTCGGATTGCCGCGCTCCACCTGATAAAGCTGACTATGTTGTGCGCGGGCGTAATCGTCAGCCTGTCCGGCATGATGTTCCGCCAGCTTTTGCGTCAGCAGGGTCAAAGCCAATTTTTTGTTGGCATGCTGACTGCGTTCGCTTTCGACGCGCACGGAAATACCGCTTGCTTTATGAGTGGCTCGGACGGTACTTTCAGTTTTATTTACATGCTGCCCGCCTTTGCCGCCCGAACGGCAGGTTTGGAACTCAATTTCGCTTTCAGACGGCATTTCAGGCATATCGGGCATGCGGAAAACGCCGATATACCAGTTTTTGCGCGGATGCTTCGGACGGACGGGGCTGGCGCATATCCATTGGAGCGAACCTTGCCAACGCTGTGCTAAAGTTTCGGCATGCTTGCCGTCCAATTTAAGCACCGCCGACATAATGCCGTGCTTATCAGCGGTTTCGGAGATGATTTCCACCCCGACACCTTCCGCTTGCGCCTCAGCAAGCAGCCTGCCCAATACGAAACGGGCAAAGATGCGGCATTCGGCAGGCCCTTGGGCGGTAGAAATTTGTAAATAAATCATGGTTTATTTCCTTTCATTTTTGAGCGGAAGGAATATTTTTCGTCAAATCCCTTGTTGCCGATTTTGGCTTTATCGGGCACGCTCGGGCTGATTTCCGCCTCACTTTTAAGCTGTGACAGGTATTCGCAAATGTTCTGCCACACAATATCGGGATCGATGTAGATGCCGAGTGTGGAAAGTTGCGGGTTGGCGGCAAAGTCCTGACTGCTGTCCGATTTGCTTGGACGGTTTGGGTCGGCGTAATACACGAGCAGCAGCGGCACATTCCGATAGGTTTTCAATATTACGTTGCTCCGTTCTCTGCAGACGGCTTGAAAATCGGCATTTTGGATCTCATCATGCCAAGCCCAGTAGTAATTGCCGTATTGCGGCAAAACGTATTCCGCACCATCTTGAAAACGGATTGACCGACAGAAATAACGCCCAATTTTTTTGCTTAAAATTTGTCCGACATCGTAAGACGTATAGACTTTATCATTCGTGGCAAACAGGTATACACGCAGGTTGCCGATATACAGTTCCGACACCACGGCGCACGCACCGTATTCCTTTTCCCACTCGGCAGGCGGCTTGGGCAGGCTGTGTAGGATTTCAGCACCGGGCGGCAAGCGGCGGTCAAACACCAATACAGGGTCGATACCGTATTTCGCTACTTTGTGGTCGTAGAAATCTTTAAATTTACTGATGATTTTCATGCCTCACCTCCGCATCCGCCGCTGATTTTGTAAGTCAAAACGGGTTTGAACCGAGCGACCAATTCAATCAGACCTGCGTTTCTCATGGCTGAAATGACGCTGTCGATGTTTTTATAAGCCTGCGGAGCTTCTTCAAAAATCAAAGTCTTATCCTGACAAACGACTACGCTGCCGAATGCGGTTTGGCGCAGGCTGTCGGCGGAATATTTGTGCGACAGGCGGCCTTTGCATTCGCTGCGCTGCCATTTCCGTCCTGCGCCGTGTGCCAATGTGTTCAGCGAAATCTGACAATCTTGGCTCGGCAGAACCAGATAGCTGTAATCGCCGCGCGAGCCGGGTATCATGACCAGACCTTTATCGGCGGGCGTTGCGCCTTTACGGTGCAGCCAGCCGGTTTGCCCCGCGATTTCGGCTTGTTCGAGGAAATTGTGATGCACGTCAAGCAGGCATTCGCCTTCCGTACGCCAGCGGTCGAGCATTCTGGCGGCAATCAGACGGCGATTTAAACGGGCAAACTCAAGGGCTGCCTGATGTTCAGCAAGATAGTCCGCCGCAGCCTCACTGCCTTCCGCCAAACCTCGATGGCCGTAGGCTTCGATGTGGCGTTGCAAAATCTGCTGACCCAGGCCGCGCGAACCGCTGTGTACCAACAATTGCAAACGGTTTGAATCAAAGGCAGCGGGAAGCAAATCGTCGCGGTAAACGGTTTCGACGGTTTGCAATTCGGCAAAATGATTGCCGCCGCCGATGGTGCCGACTGCGAGGTCGTCTGAAAACGGATAATCGGATGCGGATTCTCCGAGTAAGGCTTCTTGTTCGTCTTGGCTCAAAGGCGTATCGATGTTGCCAAGCTGTTTGGCGAGTTTGGCGGGTTTGAGCTTGGCGGCGGACAAACCGGTTTGCCAAAACGTCATGCCGCAGCCGATATCGTTGCCGATGAGCGCGGGGTAAAAATGGTGTTCGCTGAAAAACGCCGCGCCGACGGGATAACCGCGCCCCGCATGCAAATCAGGCATACCGGCTACACGCAACATGTGCGGCAGCTTCGCGGTGGTTTCGAGTTGAGCGACGGCGTTGCCTTCAATCCAGGTTTCTGAATCAGCGATGATGTGAATATGATGGGGATTTTGATAATTGCCCATGTGTATGCTTTCTTTAAAACGGACAGATGGCAAAACGAGTCCAAACCGACAAAACGAAAAAAATGTCCGGTTTGAAAATATACCGACTGCCGTCTGACGTTTTCAGACGACCTCTGTCCGATTGATGGGAAAGCAGCCCGAAGCGGGCGATAGGGAAAATGCGGGAACGCGTTGTCCGAAAATCAGACCGACGCTTGGGCTGCAAAGAATGTGATTGAGCGGATTGAAGTATTGCGTGTCATGGCTGCTCCTTTCTTTGCATGTAAAAATTGAAAACAGGCGGATTATAGGGGAAATGTTTGAAACGTTACAATCAAACTGTGTTTTTTTGTGAATAGGTGTTGCAATACCGTCATGACGCAATGGAAACAAAAAGTAGCCTGCACCTTTAAAAATCAAAGCGTTGGATGCTTTTTACGTTTTCAGACGACCTCAATCCGACACCGAATCAGATACCATCTCGTTCTCAGCAAAAAGTCCATACCGCACAATTTAAACCGTTTATAAAAACACGAAAATAAGATAAATTGGCCCCACCCGAACCATCGTTCCATGTTGCCAGACCGGCGCTTGGTTTATCGTCCGTTCAAACCTGTTCCGACAAGCTTTCAGACGACCTTTGGGGTCGTCTGAAAATCAAAAAACATAAAAATTAAAACCTTACCGACCACCCATACGCATCAACCGCAGCGCGCCCAACTGCTGTCGGGAAAAATTCCGAAAAAGCTATTCAAGTTGTCTGAAACCACCAGAAAGGCAGAAACATGAATCCTAAATCCCTCTACCGCGCCGCCCTGCTCGAATGCCTCAGTTATGTCTGCTTATCCGATTCTGCCGAAGCCCGCGCCGCTTACCGCACCTACCGCCAACTCGCCAAAAAAGGCTGCCCAGACGGCTGGTTCGGTCTCGGCAATGCCCGACAATACGGCGAAGGCGTCAAGCAAAACCTCACCAAAGCCGAAAAATATTACCGCCGTGCCGCAAAACTCGGTCATGCCAAAGCACAGGAATCCCTCGGCCGCCTGTACGAATTTGCAGAAAAGCCCGACTACCGCCGCGCCCGCAAATGGTATGCACGCGCCTTTAAGCAACACGGTAGCATAACCCCCGATACGGCCTATGCAGCCTACCGCCTCGGCTTGCTGCACGAGCGTGGACTCGGCGGCAAAAAAGACATTAAGACAGCCTGCCTGCTTTATCGCAAAGCAGCCAAAGCGAGTTGCACCGAAGCCCAACGCGCCCTCGGCTACCTATACGATGAAGGCCTCGGTCTACCCCGAAACTACACCAAAGCCTACAAATGGTACGCCCGCGCTGCCCTACAAGCGGATGAAACCGCCTGCAACAACATAGGCTTCCTCTACTACAACGGCAACGGCGTGCGCCGCAGCAAAAAACAGGCGAAAAAATGGTACAAACTCGCCGCCCGCGCGGGCAGCATCATCGCATTATCCAACCTCGGTATCCTCTATGAAGATACCGGTCGTCTGAAAAAGGCTGCCCGCTATTACCGCCGTGCCGCCGAGGCAGGCAACAAATATGCCGCCAAGCAATTGAAGCGGCTGGACAAGAAAAAGTCTGCACAATAAACTGATGTCGTCTGAAAACGGCGTGTCGCGTTTTCAGACGACCTTTCACCTACTTCCTTCCAAAACCTCCAACCATTTCTCCAGTCCGTATTCAAGCGATGTTTTGGTTTTTAAATCTAATTTTTTCATCAGCCGCTTTTCGTTCTCCACATGCGGAAACAAAGCTTTCTCAATCAATTCTTTGCCTTTATCGGTCAAACGCACCAGCATACTTCGCGCATCGTCGGGGTTGGGCAGGCGGTCAATTAGCCCTTGGTTTTCCAAGTTTTTCAGGCGCGTAGTCATGGTACCTGATGTTACCATCAGCGAAGAGAACAACTCAGTTGGGGTCAACGTATAAGGCGCGCCACTGCGGCGCAAAGTAGCCAGCACATCGAACGAGCCTTCGGTTAAACCGTATTCTCCGTAAACTTTTTCCAATTCGCGTGCGATTAAAGCAGCGGCGCGTTTCAGACGACCTATTAACAACATGTTCTCTGCTTCCAATTCTGGTAGTTCCTGCTTCCATTGGGCAACGGCGCGGGCGGCTGCATCAAGGTGTTCGGTCATAGGATGCTCCGTTCGGTTTTCAATGGCGATTATTTTATCTTGACTTCAAGCTAATCTCCATTTATATTTAGCTTGAATTCAAGATAAATTTACAGGAAAAACCATGTTTGCCGATAAACAAACCGTTTTAAATGCCTTCCGTTTCCGCCACGCCTGCAAAAGTTATGATGCGACGAAGAAAATCCCTGCCGATGATTTTGCTTATATTCTGGAAACCGCACGCCTGTCGCCCAGCTCGTTCGGGCTGGAACCTTGGCGGTTTTTGGTGGTGCAAAACCGTACTCTGCGCGAAGAGTTGCGCGGCATCGCATGGGGCGCGGCGGAAAAAATTATGAATTGCAGCCATTTTGTGATTTTGTTGGCACGCACACAGGCTGCCATGCAGGCGGATTATCAAGAAAAAATCTGGGGCGGCGCGCATGGAAGGCCGTCTGAAACTATTGGGATGATGCAAAAATTTTTCAAGCAGTTTGCCGAAACCGATTTTGCCATTGCCGATAATCCGCGCGCATTTAACGACTGGGCAACCAAGCAAACCTATATCGCGTTGGCGAATATGATGACCGCTGCCGCGTTGATTGGTGTGGATTCCACGCCGATGGAAGGCTTTCAAAAAGAAAATGTGGAAAAACTGCTGTCGGAAAAAGGTTTAATCAATCTTGACGAATACCGCGTCAGCGTCATGGCGGCGTTTGGCTATCGCGCAGGCGAACCCAAGCGCGCCAAAACGCGGCAGGCAGTAGACGATGTGGTTGATTGGATTGAATAAACACCTGAAAATCAGCAACACAGACATTCACCAGTTGGCAAAATTAAGAGTTTTGACCGATGGCAGCCTGCACTTGAATGAAGAAGAGAAGGTTTCCGATAGGCCAAATTTCCCACCCGCTTATTCATTTATTTGGAGGACTTATGCGCTTACATTATTCCCAATATGCCCTTGAAAGCTATAAGGCACTGCTGGCTTTGGAAGCCAGCCTCACGCTGGATAGTACCCTGAAAGATTTGGTGAAACTGCGTGTTTCGCAAATCAACGGCTGCGTTTTTTGTGTCGATATGCACGTTAAAGAGGCCAAGCTGCACGGCGAGCGCGAACTGCGCCTGCACCATTTGGCCGTTTGGCACGAATCAACCCTGTTTACCGAAAAAGAACGGGCCGCGCTGCAATGGGCGGAAAGCCTGACCCGCATCTCCGAACAAGGTATCCGCGATGCGGACTACGCAGCGGTACGCGCCCATTTTGATGAAGAAGAACTGGTGGCGTTGACCCACGTCATCAACACCATCAACGTTTGGAACCGCCTGAACGTGGCTTTTGCCACCCCATCAGGCAGCATGGACGGCCTGATGGGATTGGAGAAGGCAGGGCTGGTTTAGTCTGGCAAGACAATCTGAAATCGATCAAACAACAACAGGGGCTACCTAAAATATAAAAAGCAGTCTGCACATTCAAAACCAAAGTGCAGGCTGATATTGCCCCATCACACCCCATTCCCTTTTTTCAGACGACCTACTGTATAGTCAATCTGAAAAAGCTGCATTCCTACGAGAATCAAAATGCCCAACCGTACCGCCACCATCCTGACCACCGCACTCGCTCCGTTGATTTGGGGCAGCACCTATCTCGTGACCACCGAATTTCTGCCGCCGGATCGACCGTTCACCGCTGCGCTTATCCGTGTTTTACCCGCCGGGCTTTTGCTGTTGGCGTGGACGCGGCGTATCCCTAAACGCAGCGAATGGACGACCGTTGTCTTGCTCGGTTTTTTGAACATCGGCTTTTTTCAGGCCATGTTGTTTGTGGCGGCGTATCGCTTGCCGGGTGGACTGGCGGCGGTATTGAGTTCGACGCAGACGCTGATGGTGCTGGTGTTCACTTGGTTAATCGGCAAAACCATGCCGCCTAAAGCAGCTTGGGTTTGGTCGGCTGCAGGGGTTTTGGGGATTGCGCTTTTGGTTTTGTCGCCGCAGGCGCACTATGACGGGATGGGCATTTTAGCGGCATTGGCGGGCGCGGCGGCGATGGCATTGGGCGTGTATTTGTCGAAACACCGCCGCACTTCGCTGCCCGTGTTGGCGTTTACCGGCTGGCAGCTTTTCATCGGCGGCTTGTTTTTGCTGCCCGTCGCCCTGCTTGCCGAACCGCGGCTCGAATCTTTAAGCCCCGCCAATATCGGCGGCTATCTGTATTTGAGCCTGTTTGGTGCCGTATTGGCTTATGTGTTGTTTTTCAGAGGAATCGCCAAACTTTCGCCTGCTGCGGTTTCGTCGCTGGGATTGCTCAGCCCTGTCTCGGCATTTATCTTGGGCTGGCTGTTTTTAGGGCAAGGGATGGACGCGAAGTCGCTGGCGGGATTTGCGTTGGTGTTGGTATCGATATTCGGGGTGCAGCAGGCAGTCATGAAAAAGGTCGTCTGAAAACAGCCTTGAAGCCTTCAAGCTGCGTTTTCAGACGACCTTTTGCGCCGGTCGGTTTATTTCTTCAAGAATGCCCGTTTCAGAATAATCAGCCAATCTTTTTTATCCAAAACAGGACGTTGTGTAAACATATCGTATTTGCTGCCGTCCAGTTTCTGCAAAATCAGTTGTCCGCCGACAATAATCATCCGCAATTCAAATCCCAAACGGCCTTTCAGCGTTTTACCCAAGGGCGAGCCGCCCTTGAGCATTTGGAACGCGCGGTTACACTCATACGCCATCAGTCTTTGGAACGCAAAATCCGCTTTGCCTTCGGCAATTTGCGTTTCGCTGACGTTAAATTTTTGCAAGTCGTCCTGCGGGATATAGACGCGGCCTTTCTGCCAATCGACGGCAACGTCCTGCCAAAAGTTGATGAGTTGCAACGCGGTGCAGATGCCGTCGCTTTGGGCGATGCTGACTTCGTCGGTTTGTCCGTACAGGTGCAGCATAATGCGCCCGATCGGATTGGCGGAACGGCGGCAGTAGTCAATCAGGTCGCCAAAATCCTGATATCGGGTTTTGACAACATCTTGACTGAATGCAGATAAAAGTTCGTAAAACGGTTGCAGCGGCAGCTTGAAAGGCGCGATGGCTTCACGTTGCAAACGTTGCATTAGCGGAGTCAACGGCGTTTCGCCGCGCTGTATGCGGTCGAGTTCGGATTTGAGTTCATCCAAAGCGCGCAAGCGTTCATCGGCTTCGGCATTGCCTTCATCAGCGAGGTCATCCGCAGTGCGCGCAAAAGCATAAACGGCATGGGTAGGCTTGCGCAGGTGGCGCGGCATGACAAGCGAGCCGACGGGGAAATTTTCGTAATGGTTGACGGACATAAATATTGGAAATTCGGTATTTGGGGTCGTCTGAAAGTATGGAGCCGTATTGCTCACATGATTGGCTTGCGGCGGGCTGTATACTTTCAAACCTGTATTAACAACTCGACAAGATTCTAACACAACGCATTATTTTATTAATGATTTAACTGTATACTCGCATAGAAATCCAAACTTAAAACCACAAAATTACCCTGTTTTCCCAATTCAGACGACCCTTTCCACAAAACGGATTTTAGCTACGGCAAAAACTATATTGAGATAACAAACCACCATCCGGAAATAGGCTGTCCCATCCAAACTTAACCCGAAACCATGCCTCCCTCGTTCCTCAATATATCCGTAAACACTTGATTCGCTTATAATCCCCATACTTCCAAGTAAGCGGAGACTACGATGGACATGATGACTTTCACGAATATTTTCTTAATCGTGCTATGTATTTTCACCATGCTGCTGGTGTGGTCGCGAAATTGGAAGCGCAAGCAGGCGTATTTTGAAAAAATCAAAAGCAATCCGGACAATCTGAAATGGCTCGAACAAAATCTGACCGGAAAAGAAACAGCAGACCTCAAAAACATCAACGAGCATTTCGGGCTGCCTTTGCTGCAAGCGAAACAACTGCTGGAATACTACAAGCAGCAGTCGGAAAAATAATCTATCGTAAAAAATAATCTATGGTTTAAAACAGGCGGGCTGAATTCAGTCCGCCTTTTTACCCGTTTCAAAAAAATCTTTTATTTCTGTATTGACAGAAATAAAAAATAAAAATAAAATACCCTCACTATGAAACTGAATCCGACCACTGAAAAATTTATCCTCCACTGGGGCGAAATGGGCACCAAATGGGGCGTCAACCGTACCGTTGCGCAAATCCATGCCCTGCTCTACATCTTAGGCAGACCGATGAATGCCGAAGAAATTACCGAAACGCTCGGCGTAGCGCGCTCCAACGTCAGCAACAGCATCAAAGAGCTGCAAAACCTGAGGCTGGTGCATACCGTGCATATCTTGGGCGACAGACGCGATCATTTTGAAACTTCAGACGACGTCTGGACTTTGTTCCGTACCATCGCAGAAATGCGCATGCAGCGTGAAATCGAACCAACGCGGCAATTTTTGCAAAGCCTGATCGACAGTCCTGAATTTAGTCAGGAAAATGAAACCGCCAAGCAGCGAATCCGACAAACCCATGATTTCATTAACACACTGACCATATGGGCAAATGAAATGTTGAAGCTTTCCACCTCAACCATGGTGAAAATTTTAAAAATAGGCGCCGGAATACAAAAATTTTTCCGATGATACCTCCCCAATTGGTTTACAAGACACAACCCCCGGTTTCTCTTACGCAATCATAGGTGTGTTATGACGCATTCGACAGAAGATTATTTCGACTATCCGAGAGGCAGAGTCATCATCGTTTATACTGCATCTACGCTATTTTTTGCGTTTAGTATCGGCTACTATGCTTTATTCTTTACCGTACCGGCCCTAATTTGCGGTTTGATCTTAAGCTTGACGTCTACATACAGGGACTTACGCGGCCTTATACGGGCAATCATAACCGGATCGCTATGCGGTTGCCTATATCTTTTACTGTTTGGCGCAGATTTTGTCACCAGCCTCCTAGCAAGCGTGGTAATAGGCGGTACTTATTCTTTGATTGTTGGCGTTTTGAGCTTGCCCAATCCTCCGGGGGAGGATGATATTCAGGAACCTGCCTAATTTTTTTACCCTTATATTTCTCTTTTGACAGAAATTTTAGAAATTACAGGCTAAATATATAAATAAACCGAAATGAAATTAGGAAACCAATATGTCCGACAAAACTACACGCAATCTCCCTGCCTACCTGTCTTACTCGATGGGGCTGCTATGGCTGTGGAGCGGTACCCAACCTCTGTTTTTCATGCCCGAAATGTCATTGGATTTGCTGCATTCGGTCGGCATTCCCGATCCGTTGCAGTGGCCGACATTAATCGCCGCTTCACTATTGGACATCGGTTTTGCCTTTTTATGCTTCAGCCGCCTTCGTTCCCATTCCGCAATATGGCTGTTGCAATTGATAACCGTCGCGGCATACAGCCTGATTATTGCCATCAGGCTGCCCGAAATGTGGGCGCACCCTTTTGCGCCTTTGGTAAAAAACCTGCCGATTATGGCTACTTTATTTTTCCTGTATCAATCCGTAGGAGATAAAAAATGAACACCTATTTAATCGTTAAAACCCTGCACATCATCTCGGCTACTTTAATGGTCGGCACCGGTTTTGGTACGGCGTTTTACCTCTTTTGGGCAAACCGCAGCGGTTCGGTCGCCGCGCAGTCGGTCGTATCGCATTGGGTCATCAAGGCAGATTGGTGGTTTACGACACCTGCCGTTATTTTCCAACCCCTGTCCGGTTTATGGATGCTGTACGAACGCGGCTATACCGTTTCCACCATGCTGGAACAAAATTGGGTATGGATGACGCTCGGTTTATACATCCTTGCAGGCATTTGCTGGCTGCCCGTTGTCTGGCTGCAAATCCGTATGGCAAAGATTGCCGAAAAAGCGCACAAAGAAAACGCAGACACCATTCCGGAACCCTATTGGCGTTACGCCAGACGCTGGGAATTGCTGGGCTATCCCGCCTTTTGCGCCACTATCGTGATTTACTTCCTGATGGTGATGAAACCGATTTAAAGATTTTCAGACGACCTCAGCAACACCATAAAGAAAAACCATGAACATCATCATTTTCGGAGGCAGCGGCTTCATCGGCAGCCGTACCGTTCAAATCCTCAAAGAACAAGGTCATCAAGTTTGCACGCCCGACCGCCGCTCCTTCGATTTTCTTCATCCCGATGAAACCGCCGCACGCCGTTTATTGGAAGGGCAAGACGTCCTCATCAACTGCATCGGCATCATGAGCCGTCATGCCGAAATACTCGAAACCGTACACCACCGCACACCCAAACAACTCGCCACATGGGCAAAAGCAGCAGGCATAAAACACTGGGTGCAACTATCCGCACTGGGTGCCGACCCATCTCAATCCATCAACTTTGTCGGCAGTAAAGGACGTGGAGATGATGCCGTCGCCCAAAGCGGCATACCGATTGCGATAGCCCGACCATCCGTCGTTTACGGGCGAGGGGGAACCAGCTGCGAACTGTTCATCAAATTAGCCCGCCTCCCTTTACTTCCCCTGCCGGAAGGCGGCCGCTTTTACTTGCAGCCCGTCCATCTTGCCGATGTTGCCGAAGGTTTGGCAAAACTGGCCGTCCAAACCGACGCCGGCCACAGCATCATCAATATGACCGGCAACCAAACGCTGACCTTGGCGGAATACCTGACCACCCTCCGCCAAACCCTGCATCACAAACCGCCACAACATATCCTACCTGTTCCCCTGCGCCTGATTGACCCTGTGCTGCCGTTGGCAAACCTCCTCAGCAACGGCATTATCAGCCGTGACAGCTTTGCCCTGCTCAAACAAGGTTCATGCGCCGATTATTCTGATTTTGAAGCTTTATTGGGGAGAGCGCCATTAGCTGCGGAAAACTTTTCCCATCAAGGCTGAATCAGCCATACACACGAAAAGGTCGTCTGAAACCGCCCCGCCTAAAGCCGGTTTCAGACGACCTTTTGCCCTAATACAAAAGACCGCTGATACAATAAAGCGCCCGTATGAAAAATATTTTGCTACAATATGTAATTGTATGTTACATAAGCAGTATATCATCAATAAAATAATATTTTCATCACGGCTCATATCATGGCTCAGATTAAATTTAAAACACATCTTAAATGCATCCTACTTGCTTCCATCTTGCTCTCCGGCTGTCAGACTGCCTTTGAAGAAGATCAAACCCGGCGCAGCAAAATTACCCAATTCGCCCTCAATCATCCCGTAGCGGCGCAAGCCATCGGCATGGAAGACACAGGCTCCTTCAATATCAGCAGCAATGCTACGCGTTTTGCCTACCGCAGCGGCTTAGACGATACTGCCAACGGAGATGGCAAAGGCACACAGGTCAATGCCGTGCGCCAAGCCCTGTGGCAAGCCGCCATTACCTCCCAATTCGACAACGTAATCGCCGAAGAAGCAGGTAATGCCTACCTTGCCGACATCAAAATCCGCGAAGGGAAAATCAACTATTTCAGCCGTTATCTCGCGGACCAGGCAGTTGACCAACGCAACAACCGTATCGGCCGCAGCATCGGCAGCGGCAGACCCAATACCGACATGAAGGCCCTTGCCGAAAGTGTTTTGCTTTATTACCACAAAATCGGCTTGTGGACCGCATCGGAAACGCGTACCAACGGTCGCAAAGTATGGCGCATCACGCAAGAAAAACTCAGTCCTACCGCCTACCGCGAAGCCATGAAAAATATCGAACCGTTGGATGCCGAAGGCTTGCGCGAGGAAGAGCGCAACATGCCCAAACCCGACAAAATCGACTCGATTTCCAAAACGGTTAAAGCCATCAGAAAAGTAAAAGACTGATTTTTCGACACCCTGTGCAAGTTTTGAGTAATTCATCAAAACGGCGTAAACTGTCGCAAACCCATTTTCAGACGACCCCTGCTTGCAAAGAGGTCGTCTGAAAACATTTCTCCTGCCGATTCAGCCGTTTCCAGAAGGACAAAGGACGATTATGAATTTCCCACCGCGTTACGTTTCCGCCACCCGTATGCGCCGTATGCGCAAAGACGACTTTTCCCGCCGCCTGATGCGCGAACACACCCTGACCGCAGACGATTTGATTTACCCCGTCTTCGTACTCGAAGGCAGCAATCAGGAAGAAGCCGTCCCCTCCATGCCCGGCGTGAAGCGGCAAAGCCTGGACAAATTATTGTTCACCGCCGAAGAAGCCCTCAAACTCGGCATCCCCATGCTGGCACTCTTCCCTGTCGTTACCCGAAACAAAACCGAATTAGCGGAAGAAGCCTACAACCCCGAAGGACTCGTACCGACCGTCGTGCGCACCCTGCGCGAGAAATTCCCCGAACTCGGCATCATGACCGATGTCGCCCTCGACCCCTACACCATCCACGGGCAAGACGGGCTGACCGATGCGAACGGCTATGTCCTCAACGACGAAACCATCGAAGTTTTGGTGAAACAAGCCTTGTGCCACGCCGACGCAGGCGCGCAAGTCGTCGCCCCGTCCGACATGATGGACGGACGCATCCTCGCCATCCGCGAAGCCCTTGAAGACGCGGGACATATCCACACCCGCATCATGGCGTATTCAGCCAAATATGCTTCCGCATTTTACGGCCCGTTCCGCGATGCGGTCGGCAGTTCCGGCAATTTGGGCAAAGCCGACAAGAAAACCTACCAAATGGACCCCGCCAATACTGACGAAGCCCTGCACGAAGTCGCCCTCGACATTCAGGAAGGCGCGGATATGGTGATGGTCAAACCCGGCCTGCCTTATCTTGACGTTGTCCGCCGCGTCAAAGACGAGTTCGGCGTACCGACTTACGCCTACCAGGTTTCCGGCGAATACGCCATGCTTCAGGCAGCGATTCAAAACGGCTGGCTGGACGGCGAAAAAGTCATACTCGAAAGCCTGCTTGCCTTCAAACGCGCCGGCGCCGACGGTATCCTGACGTATTACGCCGTCGAAGCGGCAAAGATGTTGAAAAAATAAAACGACAGCAAAATGCCGCCGGTTTGCACAGAATGCCCGGCGGCATTCACATTAAGGCATTTGCCCGACAAAATTTATTACAACGGAATGAATAATCAGGTAATTTCTGGTAAAATACCGCAACTCTCAAACAAACACTTACAGCGTCCGTTTTATATAGTGGATTAAATTTAAATCAGGACAAGGCGACGAAGCCGCAGAC
>JVVZ01000497.1:0-15992 GCA_001062585.1 Neisseria meningitidis | reverse complement strand
ATGTGGGTTGCGCTGAAGCTGCCGTGCGGTGTGTGTGCCGTCCAGTTTGCGCCGTCGTATTCGGTAGCGGATAAGGGCGTGTTTTCGTGCAACGCAATCAGCGGATGATCCAGCAAGGCGCGGACGACGGCGGGCGGGTTCAGCCATACGCCCTGCGGCCAGTAGAGGCCGTCTGAAAATACGTCTATGCCTGCGATTTGCGCGGCTTCGTCGGCGGACACGCTGCGGTAAAGGTGGGCATGATGCTGCTGCAAACCCAATGCCTGATTGCGTTTGCGTTCGGCTTCGTCAAAATTGAGGTGCAACACGCCGTCGCCGCCCCAGGCGTCGGAATCGGGCAACAGGTCTTGCAGCAGGCGGCGGGTGTAGCCGTAGCCTGCCAGCAGCAGTTCGGTCTGCTCGGTGTCGTGCGGCGAGATTTTGGCGTAGAGCAGCCCTTGGCGGTTGCCGCTGCCGCCTTGCGCCGCTTTGCCCGCCTCCAAAACGGTAACGCGCACGCCGTGTTCCGCCAGTTTGTGTGCGGTTGCGGCACCGGCTATGCCTGCGCCGATAATCAGTGCGTGTTCGGGCGGAGTGGTGGCTTGAGGTCGTCTGAACCAAGGTTTGACGGGCTTGGGGGCAGCTTGCGGTATGGCTTCGGTCTGCCATTCGATAGGGTCGAAATGTTCGTGCAGGCTGTCGGCGCGGTGCGGCGGAACAAGCCAGAGATGCACGTCGGGCAGCAGGCTTTCCAGAAAGTTGACGCTGTTGAACTGAAGGCATTTTACGGCTTGGTCGAGGCGGGTTTTCAGACGACCTTCCAACTCGGTTGGGGCATCGGAAAAAGGAAAATCGGGAATGCGGTTTTCGGTCAGGCAGGCAACCAGATGCAGCGGCGCGTGATGAGTTTCGATCACGTGGGCAAGTTCGGCGGGGGCGGGCGGGGTGTTCCAAGCGAGGATGGGCATAGCGGGGTCGTCTGAAAAAGAGGTTGATTACTGAAGCGCTGTCTGTCGGCTTGCCTTAATGCTTTTCTCCCTGCTCTTTAACCGGCTCTTTGGTCTGAATCGGCGTAACCGGGAAAAACAAGATCAGCGGGTTTGCCTTAATCTGCTGCCAGAAGCTTTTGCACAAATTGCCGACGCTGCCGATTTTCGTGCCGCGCGAGCGCAGGGCGACGAAGAGGGCGAGGGTGAAACTGACGATGAGGTTGACCAAGCCGATGGCGAGGACGCTGCAAATGCCGAGCAGGAATGTACCAAAGCCGACGTTGCCGCTGACGGCGGCGTAGCCGAGGTTGGCGGAGGAGAAGGCGACATGGCGGATGTCCAGCGGTAGGCCGAGGAGGTGTCCGAAGTAGCCGGTCATGCCCAAGAGCATACCGAAGATGAAGTTGCCAACCAGCGAGCCGTAGTGTTTGTGAATGTAGGCGGCGAGGATGCGGCGGGGTTTGGGGCGCATGATTTTGCGTAATAAGGGATTGAAGGGCAGGCGTTGGCGCAGGTTGAGGTAGTCGGCGCGGTTGTCGAAGAAGCCCGCGATGATGCCGGAACAGAACAGCCACAAGCCTGCAATGGCGGCATACCATAGGGTCGGGTGGCCGATGATGTCTATGGATTTGAACTGGTAGGCGGTAGTGTGGGCATCGAGTATGGGTTGTTGGTGCAGATGGGCATAGCCGAACGATATGGCGCACGCCAAGAGGATGGCGATGGAAACGTTGCCGAAGACGGCGACGCTTTGGGAGCGGCATACGTCGATAAGGAGCTTGGCGAGCTTGTTGTCCACCGCTTTGCCGCCTTCGTTGAGATCGACTTGTTCTGCGAAGCTGGCGGCGGTCATGGCGGGCTGTTTGGTGGCGACGGTGCAGTGCAGCATATGGATGAGCATGAAGCCTATGCCGTAGTTGAGCCCTGACAACAAGGAGGTAACGAAAGGGCTGAAGCCAAGTGTGCCGATGTGGATTTTGTGCAGTGCCATCAGGGCGATGATGACGCCGCCGCCCGCCGCGGAGTAGAACATTTTGAAATATTCTTTGCGGTTGCGGGTGATGTAATGCTCGCCGTGGTGGCTTTTGTTTTCGGTAATGCTGCGGGCGAGCATGCGTATGCTGCTGCGGCGCAGGTGGCGGGTACTGTATTGCTCGACCGCGGCGTAGATGAGGGAATTCATCAGAGTAATGGTCAGGCGGTTGCGGTTGCCGGCATCGGTTTGGATGTCGGTGAGCAGTTTCAGGCGATCTACGGTCTGCTGGAGCCGTTCGAGCAGGTGGGCGACTTTGACGGACGAACCTGAACCTGCGCCCGTCCCTTTTCGGCGCAGATAGTCGATCTGACTGCAACATTGGTCGAACATGACTTCAAGGTGGGCGGTGTCGTAAGGGGTGGTGTCGTTGCGGTAGTGTTCGACCAGTTTGGCGGTTTCGCGCTGGAGGGCGACGAAGGGCGAATCGGCTTCGAGCAGGCGCGGGGCGATGCGGATGAGGTCGGGTTCGATGGCTTCGGAGGCAATCCAAATGGCCAGCATTTCGATGGCGCGCAGGCGGGCGTCAACCAACTGGCGGCAGGCGTTTTGCAGCAAGGCGGGATCGGCGCTGGTGCGGATCAGGTCGTACAGGCTCAACCATTGGCGGATGCTGAGGGTTTGCAGCCATTTGTCGTCGTTTTCGGAGTGGAAAAGGTAGAGGAACACTTCGCGCAGGTTGGCAAAGTCTTTGTAGGACGGGCTGAAGCGTTCGTATATGCGTATGCCCATCTCGCGGGTAAAGCTGTGGCGCGAGAAGATGCCGAGTTTGATCAGCGCGGGATAGATGTGGACTTGCGAAAGCCAGTGGTAGAAGCGGCCACTGAAGTTTTTTCCGAGTTCTTCGTCTTGTTTGAACGTGGAGATAATCAGGTCGAAGCGTTCTGCCGCCTGTTTTTTGCCGCCGCGCCGTAGGAATTTGATTAAGGCGTTGAGGATAAGGACGAAATCGGTGTCGGTCAGGCTTTTGGAAAGTAAGGGATGTAGATTTTGGTGAGTAATTTTTTCCATTGCAGTATTTTTACACAAAACGGCGGGTTTGATAAGTTCGGGTAATTTATGCAACCTGCTGTAAGCACATTCGATATTTTGGAGCAATGTTTGACGATTTCAACCCTCTTTGTTTTGAAAAGGTCGTCTGAAAACCGGTTTCAGACGACCTTTCGCTTATTTCAGCATCTCTTCGGGAATTTTGCAGACGGGAATCGGATTGACTTTGTGTTGCATGGCTTTGTGCAGGCGGGTGTAGATTTCCAAGACTTCGCGCTGCCTGCCTTCAAAATCTTCGGGACGGTGTGTGCCGTAAACGCTCATCGCCCATTCGAGTTCGGGATAGCTCGCGCCCATCTGTTCTTCGTCCGTACGCTCGGTATCCCAAAGCCCGTCGGTCGGCACGGCTTTTTGGATGGACTCGGCAATGTCCAGTTCGGCGGCAATTTGATAAATCTGCGTTTTGGTCAAATCGGCAATCGGGCTGATGTCCACGCCGCCGTCGCCGTATTTGGTGAAAAAGCCCACGCCGAAATCTTCGATTTTGTTGCCCGTGCCGGTAACCAGCAAACCGTTTAGCTGACCGTAATAATAAAGCGTCAGCATCCGCAGGCGGCTGCGGGCGTTGGCAAGCGCGAGCTGTTTGGCGGGGAACTTGGTTTCATCGACCTCGACATCGGCGGCAAAAGTATCGAAAGTCGGCGTCAAATCCACACGCATCCCGCTGACGTTGGAAAACGCCTGTTCCAACCGGCGGATGTGTTCCTGCGCGCGGCTGACTTGGTCGGCTTTTTGGCGGATGGGCATTTCAAGCAGCAGAACCTTCAGCCCCGTCCGTGCTGCGATGGCGGAAACGACTGCGGAATCGATACCGCCGGAAACGCCGACGACAAACCCCTTGGCGTGTGCGGCGGCGGCATAGTTTTTCAGCCAGTCGGCAATATGGCGGATAACGGCTTGCGTCTGCATAGTCAGGCTCCTGATTTGAAAGGGGGAATCATACCCGATTTTGAGAGGCTGCGGCATATGGACGGGTCGTCTGAAAACACAGTTTTGGCATTGCGAAACCGATTGCCGCGTTTGCAATATTGTCGGTTTGAGGTTTTCAGACGACCTGTGTCATGAGCGGTTGGATCCCGTGTTTTAATGAGATTTTTTGTTTGACTTGTCTTTATATCGATAGATTTGCAGATTGGTTGACCTGCCGCCCTTGAAAGAATTGATTTCATAGGTAATGCCATCATACACAGCGCGTGTACTGATCAGCTCTTCATTCAGCGGCTGTTTCTGTTTAAAGGCTTCGATGTTTTGAATATGTTTGTCCAACAGGTTTTTAAACAAGTTGTCCGGTTTGTTTTTATGGTTGATGGTAGAAATGATTAAATCGGGGATGGTAGTGTCTTTAAAGATCAGACCGTTATACCCAATCACAGCATCCACACCGTCTACCTTGTTATTGACATGATATATATCGACACCGTACGGACATTCCGGATTGGCAAAGTCTTTTAAAACTATTGTTACAGAAAAAAGATTGGCAAGGTAGTCAGCGGCGCTATACATGTTTTTCTTCCCGAAATTTCTTTTAAAGATTTCGTTATTGCTGTTTTCTAGAAAGCCTAACTCTTGCAATTTGGGGACAATCAGTTCTTTGTTCATGGGGATAGGCAGGCGTTTAACTGCCTCGAAATGAGTAGGTTCATATCGCGGGTATGCCGCAGGGTCTGCAGGCGGGAGCCGAGGAGGCGTATTAAACTTATACTCGGAAGGATGACATTCAAAATTCGGGGTAGCTGCAGTTTTAACGGCTTCTGCATCTTGCATTCTATCTTGCGTCAAATTCGGCTGATTGCTACATGCCGCCATAATCAGCAAACCCGCCAATACCATCAGCCTTTTATTGACTATCTCCATGATTTCACTTTCTTTATTTGGTTTTTGTTGTAATCAGTTATGGGCTTTCTTTCAGGTTTTATATCGATAGATTTGTAGTATTGTTCTCCTACCTCCACCAAATGAGTTGATTTCATAGGTAATGCCATCGTATACAGTACGCGTACTGATCAGCTCTCCATTAAGCGGCTGTTTCTGTTTAAAGGCTTCGATGTTTTGGATATGTTTGTCCAACAGGTTTTTAAACAGGTTTTCATGCTTGTGTTTATGATTAATGGTAGAGATAACGAAATCGGGAATGGTGGTGTCTTTTAAGATAAGTCCATCGTTTCCAATCAATATTTCTACGCCGTTTACCTCATTATTTACATGATAAATATCGATATCATATGGGCACCCTTGATTGACAATGTCTTTTAAAGTGATAGTTATAGAAAAAATATTTTCATTATAGTCAACAGTATCATACATATTTTTCTTTCCGAAATTTTTTTCATAGATTTCGTTACTACTGTCTTCTATAAAGCCTAAATTCTGCAATTTGGGAACAATCAGTTCTTTGTTCATAGGGATAGGGAGACGTTTGGCTTCATCTCTAAAAGTCGATTTTCTCTGTTGCGCTAAACTGATTGGTATACTTGTAACATTAGGTAAAGGTGGGGGGATTTCTGGGAGTGTATTAAATTTATATTCGGAGGGATGGCATTCAAAATGAAGGGGAGGTGAATTTTTCTGCTTGGTTTTAGCAGTTTGGACATTTTGTTTTCCATCCAGGGTTAAGTTTGATTGATTTGTACATGCCGCCATAACCAGCAAACCCGCCAATACTATCAGCTTTCTATTGAATGTCTTCATTATTGATAATCTTCTTTGTACTTTTCGATGTTCATCATCTCCTGATGCGGTTTGTAACAAATAAATCGGGTTTTATGTTGGGTGGAAATGACGATGAATTTTGTATGTTAGCTGGGTTGAGATAATGGGTAAAGAAAATGGGATAAGCGGTGGAAGGTGTGTCTGAATGGTTTGCTTTGTTTAGCGAGATATAGTGGTAACTTTAAACCAGGACGGCGTTACCTCGCCTTGTCCTGATTTAAATTTAATCCACTATAAGTGGCTTGGTGATGTGAAAGGTCGTCTGAAAACCCGATTTGGGCTTTTCAGACGACCTTTCGTTTGGGGCAATATCAATAAACGTCGCGTTGGTAGCGTTTGTCTTCGCGCATTTCGTTGAGATAGTCTTCGGCATCGTCGCGGCTGAGTTTGCCTTGGGTTTCGATGACGTCGATCAGGGCGGTTTCTACGTCGCGTGCCATGCGGGTGGCGTCGCCGCAGACGTAGAGGTGTGCGCCTTGTTGCAGCCAGTTCCAGACTTCGGCGGCTTGCTCGGCGATTTTGTGTTGGACATAGACTTTGTGTTCGCCTTGTCTGCTCCATGCCAAGTCGGCGCGTGTGAGGATGCCGTCTTTGCGGTAATCGCTCCATTCGAGCTGGTAGAGGAAGTCGTCGGCGAGGCGTTGGTTGCCGAAGATGAGCCAGTTTTTACCGTTGTCGCCGTTGGCGTCGCGTTGCTGCATGAAGGCGCGGAAGGGGGCGATGCCTGTGCCTGCGCCTATCATGATGACGGGGGTGTTGCCGTCGGCGGGCAGGCGGAAGTTGGGGTTGGGTTCGACGAAGACGCGTACTTCGCCGCCTTCTTCAAGGCGTTCGCCCAGATAGCCTGAGGCTGCGCCGGTGTAGGTGTTGCCGTGGTGTTCGAAGCGGACGACGCCGACGGTCAGGTGGACTTCTTCGCCGACTTCGTCTTGCGCGGAGGCGATGGAGTAAAGGCGCGGGGTTTGGGGGCGGAACAGTTGGAACAGGGTTTGCGCGTCCAGCGGATGGGGGTGGGCGGCGAAGACGCCGACGGGCGGGGTGGCGGCGAGGTAGGCGTCCAATCGGGCTTTGTCGGCGGCTGTGGTTTTGAGTTCTTCGCTGCCGGACAACTCGGCATATTGCTGCACGAGCGCCGGCGTGTTTTGCGTGATGTCGGCGGACTCGGTCAGGGCGGTGCGGATGTCGGTTTCGAGGTCGTCTGAAAGGCGGATTTTTTCTTCGCCGCTTAATTGGTGCAAATCGAGGATTTCTTGAACCAAAGCGGGAGCGTTGAGCGGGAGTACGCCCAATGCGTCGCCTGCCTGATAGTGCAGCCCGGAACCGGACAGGTCGATTTCGATGTGCTCCACGTCTTTCTCGGCAGAGCGGGACGTGATTTTTTGGCGGACGGACAGGGTGGCGGTATAGGGTTTGTCTTTGGTATAGACAGTGCCTGCGGTTTGAAGGGCAGCAGGTGTTGCAACGGATGCTGCGGCGGTTTGCACGGCAAGCTCGGCAACTTGTGGGACGACGGCTTCTATCCACGCGTCGGCGGCGCTTTGGAACTCTAAATCGCAGATGCCCAAGTCGTTCAGACGACGTGCGCCCAGTTCGGCAAATTTGGCGTCAAAGTCTTTGCCCGCTTGGCAGAAATTGGGATAGGAAGAATCGCCCAAACCTAAAACGGCAAAAGTGAGTTTGCCCAAATCGGGGGCTTTTTTGCCGAAGACGAATTTATACAGCGGCAGGGCTTCTTCGGGCGGCTCGCCCTCGCCTTGCGTGGATGTTACCAATAACACGATGTCTTCATCGGGCAGGGTTTTGCTTTTGAAGTCCCCCGCGCTGCTCAATACGGCTTCTACGCCGGCGTTTTTGAGTTTGGCGTGTAAAGATTCGGCAACGCCGCGCGCATTGCCCGTTTGCGAGGCGGATAAGACCAACACGCGTCGCGCGGGGGCTGCAACGGCGGGAGCTGCGGAAACACTCAAACCGCCCGCCGCCCCTTGACTTTGCGCCCAGCAGTAGCCGGAAAGCCAAGCGAGCTGTGTAGGCGAGAGGGCGGCGAGTTGTGCGGAAAGTTCGGTGGGAAGCGGGTTGGCTGGGGTCATGTCGGTTCCTTTGTACGGACGGCTGCTTGAGGCAGAACGTTTGCCTGCGCGGCTTTAATTGTTTGGTTGAATGGTGATTTTTCTGAAAACAGTGGCGATACTGTAAACAGGTCGTCTGAAAAACGGAAAGAATGCTTGGTTTTAATTTAATGCGATTTCGTTATATTCTGGATTGGGAGAGTGGGAGAGGGTTGATATCGGTTTTCAGACGACCCAACTATAATCTTTTGAGATTTTTAAGGGGCAGCAAAAGCGCAGATGTCCATCGGACAACTAGTCAAGCAGCTTATATAAAGCTGCCGTCGGAGGTAATCAGATGATTGAATTTAATGATTTCATAAAAGAAGTAAATAAAAAATTTCAAGATGAGCTATGGGCTGATTTTGAATCCAAATTTTTTGGAGATAATTTATTTATTAAAGTAGGAATAGATTTTTCTTATAGCCATCAGTTTGAACTGTATATTCAAAATGCGCGCATGAATAAATCGATTGAGGAATGGACGGTAGATTTGAAGAGAAATGAAATCATATATCTGAAAGATAAGGAAATTTATTTTATAACAGATGCCGATGAAAAAATAATGGTAAAAGGGGAAAGGTATTTTGTTAATTTGTTGACGACTATTTACCATTTGAATCCTTCTAATAGTTTGACAAATTACATAATCAACCCAGAACTGATGGATTTTCCTACTGTTTCAAATGTTACGGTAAGTAACCATTTTGAAGAGTTGCGATTGTAATAAGCGCCAGTCATGACTGACATGAAATTGAATTCGTCTCTAGGGGGAGGGGATATTAAATTCAGAAAACAACAAAAGGTCGTCTGAAAACAGTTTGGCAGTATCTGCACTCGTGTTTTCAGACGACCTTTCCTCTTGATTATGCAAACAGGAGGCGTAAAATATCAAAAAATTACACAATAAAACAAATTCCAACACAACACATCATGAACCGTCTGCTCCAACACGCATTTACCCCCAATCAAGCCACATCCATAGGTCTGCTTGCCGTAGCCTTTTGGAGTTCCGTAGTCGGATTGATACGCGCCTTGAGCCTGCACATGGGGGCGGTCGGCGGCGCGGCGGTGATGTACAGCCTTTCCACTTTGTTGCTCTTGGCTATTTTCGGATTACCGAATCTGCGACAGTTCAGCCGCAGCTACCTTTTTTGGGCAAGCATTTTTTTCGTCGGCTGCGAATTGTGCCTGTCTCTTTCAATCGGTTTTGCCGACAACGCACGCCAAGCGGTCGAAGTCGGTATGGTCAATTATCTTTGGCCGACGTTTACCATCATCGGTGCAGTTTGGTTTAACAAGCAGCCCGCAAAATGGTGGATAGGCATAGGCTTTACCCTTTCGTTTATAGGCATTGCCACCGTTTTAGGCGGTGAGGGCGGATTCTCTTTGCCCGAGATTATCGGCAACGTCCGAACCAATCCGTTCAGTTACATCATGGCATTGTTGGACGCGCTGTTTTGGGCGGCATACTGCACCCTGACTGCCAGAACCAAAGCGCAGGGCAATGCCGTCGGTTTTTTCTTCCTCCTCGTCTCCTGCATCCTGTGGGCAAAATATTTCGCAGGCGGATACGGCAGCCTTCATTTCGATACCGGCGCCATACTTTATGCCGTTGCCGCCGCAGCCTGCATGGGCTTGGGCTATGCGGTTTGGAACATCGGCATTTCATGCGGCAATATGACCGTCTTGGCAGGCGCTTCCTATTTCATTCCCATTTTTTCTGCTCTCATTTCCTCCTTCCTGCTCAATGCGCCCCTGTCTGTACAGTTTTGGCAGGGCGCGATTATGGTCTGCATCGGCTCAGGCGTGTGCTGGCTTGCGACGCAGAACTTCAGTTTCAGACGAGTCGAGTAGTTTGGTTCTTGCATCAGGGCTTTGCAAATATCAAAAGGTCGTCTGAAAAATCTTCAGGCGATTTTTGTTATATTTACAATTGTAATGATACGTTTGTTTGAATTAAATACCATTTAGCTGAAGTAAATTGCTGGTTTATGAAAATATGATACTTTCTCAGGAATCAGAAATCGATAATGGATTGTATTTCAGCTGGTCTGATTAATCAGAAATCTGTTACAGGAAGAGTAAAAGTGGAATGTGGAAAAGATAGGGTATTGAAGAAGCTATCAGCTCTAATAGCAGTTTTGGGTTCATTCGCTTTGGCAGCTTGTTATCCATCTTCAGAAAATAAGGAAGAAGTAGAAATGGACAATCAGATACCCATAACAGGCTTTGAAAGAAATATTAAAATTGATTTGGATGGGACGTTGCTGAGCGTACCTTACGGTTATTTGGCAGGTTCGTCCCGAAATTCGGCAACAAGATGGATGTCGGATGAGGAAAAAATCTATAAGGGCGGTAGGTTTGATATTTACGTCCATGCCAAACGCAAAGGAGATTCTTGGATTTTAGAGCCTTTTAATCGGAAGAATAAAGATAAATTTGTTAAGGCATTGAAGGATGGTCTGCCGATGATAGACACTATTTCGATTCAGAAAAATTCTGAATGCCTTTTAGATCCTAAGTATCTTAAAAAAATGATTTTGAGGTACGGTTCAAAAGAAATAACTTCTTCTAAAGACTATAAAGCATATGAAAGATTTAATGAAGAACCATTCTATCATGAATTTAATTATATTAGGGATGATGAAAATCCAGTAAGAATACAAGTAAGGGATGATGGTAGAAAAAATGGAAAAAGACTTAATGAACCGCATTTTTCAATCGCAGTTGACTCATGCATAAATGGTTTGTCAGTAGATTATTATCCTAGTATCAGTGCACATGAATATGGAAATTTTTCTAAGCAGCCTTCTCAACAAGAGTTGATTGAATATCATCTAAAAATAGAGAAATTAATTAAAAGTTTTATCAAGTAATTTTATTTTAGGATTCTAACTTATGATTATTTTAAATAGATAACAGCAGGCTGAATTAAAAGGAAAAGAACTGTGTAGAGATGTTATATCTGAGTTTGCTATATAATCGCGTTTCTTTGATGATGCACAAACGTCGTCTGAAAGAACATCTTTATTTTCAGACGACCTAAAATAAAACCGACATACAAAGGAGCCGAACCATGTTTCACAGCATCAATGCCTATACCGGCGAAACGCTTTGCCGCCGTCCTGCGCAGGGTTATGCAGAGTTTGCACAAGAATTGGCAGCGTTGAAGTTGCGCCAGCAGGCGTTTGCGCGGTTGGGTGTAACCGGGCGGACTGCTTTGCTGCAAGCCTTTGCCGAGCGTTTGGCGCAAAACAAGGAGTGGCTTGCGGAAATGGTTTGCGAAGAAGTCGGACGCTGCCTGCATGAATGCCGTGCCGAACTGGATAAATCCGTCGAACTCATCCGATATTACGTCCGCCTTGCCCCCGAGTTGCTGGCGCATAAAACTATCGCCACGCAGGCGAGCCTCAGTCAGGTGCGTTTTGAGCCGTTGGGTGTTGTGCTTGCCGTCATGCCGTGGAACTATCCTGTCTGGCAGGTTTTGCGTTTCGCCATTCCTGCCCTGTGCGCGGGAAATGCTTGTGCCGTCAAACCTGCGCCCAGTGTTGCTCGGGTCAGCGCTGCGCTGTTGGAACTGGTTTCAGACGACCTCCCGTTGATTGGCGCATGGTTGAATAACGACGATACCTTGAAAGCCATTGAAGACACCGATGCGATGGCGTTTACCGGCTCGACGCGTACCGGCCGCCTGCTCGCCGCCCATGCGGGAATGCACCTCAAGAAAACCGTCCTCGAACTCGGCGGCAGCAACCCCTTCATCGTCATGCCCGACGCGGATCTCGAACGCGCCGCCGTCGAAGCCTGTTATTCGCGTTTCCGCGATGCGGGTCAATCTTGCAACGCAGCCAAACGAGTTGTCGTAACCGAAGCCATTGCCGACCGCTTCATCCCCCTGTTTCTTGCCGAATGCGCCAAATTGCAAACGGGCAATCCCAAAGACCCTGCAACCACGCTTGCCCCGCTGCACCGCGAAGACTTGCGCGCAAACGTACATGCTCAAGTACAGGACGCAGTCGCACACGGCGCAGAAGTTTTGACGGGCGGTTTCATTCCCGAAGGAAAGGGCTGGTTTTACCCTGCCACCGTGTTGGACAAAGTGAATCCTGACTGCCGAGTTTGGAATGAAGAAGTGTTCGGGCCGGTCGCCATGATTTTGCGGGCGAAGGACGAGGAACACGCCGTCGCCCTTGCCAACGATACGCCCTACGGATTGGGCGCCAGTATCTATACCGCCGATACCCGCCGCGCTTGGGCGTTTGCCGAAAAAATCCAAGCAGGCTCGGTCTTTATCAACCGCCACACCAGCAGCGACCTGCGCCTACCCTTTGGCGGCGTCAAGGCTTCTGGTTATGGACGGGAATTGTCTGAATTCGGGTTGTATGAATTTGTGAACGTGAAAACGTATTGGCAGAAATAAGGATGGATTGAAAAAGGTCGTCTGAAAACGCCGGGATTGTCTATGTTGCGTTTTCAGACGACCTTTTTATCGTGTGCAGAGAGATAGCGGACTGACTTAACACTTATTACGCTATCGCTGCGCGTCAAGCATCCACTGTAAAGAACAAGGTTTCTTGTTTTAAAGCATTGCCGTCGGCATCGGTCAAATCGGCGTGTGCTGCGGAAAATTTGATAACTGCAAGACTCAGGCTGCCGGTATCGGTCAGCGCGGTATTGATGATTTGTCCGGCTTCTTCGCCTCCGTTTTGAACGGCAACGCCTGCGGCTTCCAACGAATCGCCCCGCAAAACCGCCAGTCCGCGTTTGACTTGTCCGCGATATTGGGCGCGGGCGATGATTTCTTGTCCCGGATAGCAGCCTTTTTTGAAATGTACGCCGCCGATGATGTGTTGGTTGAGCATTTGGGCAACGGCAGTTTCTTTGGTTGCCGTCGAAATCCAAGCGTAGCCGCTGCGGATTTCGTGCAGGTTCCAAGCGTTTTCGGCTGCCGCGTCATATTCGGGCAGAAGCCCGGCTTCGCCGATTTTCAGACGACCTGAATGGGGTAGGATAATGGTGTGTACCCCATCGTCTGCTTGGGCAGGAAAGGATAGGGCAGGTTCGCCTGCGGGAGCGGGGGAGGCAGTTTCGTCCAGCTCGCCTGCGACGGCAAAATCGGGCAGCGGTTCAAAGATGACTTTGGCTCTCAGGACAAACATGCGCAACCGTTTGACAATGGCTTCGATCAAATCCTGCGCCATAATCAGCAGCAAGTCTTCTCCTCGGTTGAGGACAATCATGTTTGCCAGCACGCGCCCTTTCGGGGTGTTGTAAGTGGCATAACATGCGGTATTTTCGTTCAGATGGTTGATGTCGTTGGATAATTGACCGTGAAGAAAGGAGGCTCTGTCCTCCCCGCTGACTCGGACGACACCAAAAAATGGCAGGCGGGTTTGCATGTGGAATCCTTTGTCGGGTAGCAATGGAATAGTTCGATATTATAAGAACAAACGCTTGATGAAAAAAGCCGTTGAGTATAGGAAAAGCATACAGAGGTCGTCTGAAAAGGTTTCAGACGACCCATTTTGTTCTGATTAAAAGGAAAATCGGCTAAAATGACGGTGCTTTTTCTTTAGGATAGAGAGTGATTTCAAGATGATTCAGTTATACGGCATTCCCAATTGCGATACGGTGAAAAAAGCCCGCAAATGGTTGGCAGAACATGACGTTGATTTTCAATTTGTGGATTTTAAAAAGAGCCCACCGCAAGTTGACACGATAAGCAAATGGTTGGAGCAGATACCGTTGGAGGTTTTATTGAACAAACGCGGTACGACGTGGCGCAAGCTGGATGGGCAAGCCCAAGCCGCTGCCGCCACTGTCGATGGCGCAGTTCGATTGATGGCGGAACAGCCCAGCATCATCAAGCGTCCGGTTTTGGAAAAGGAAGGGCGGTTTTTCGTCGGCTTTTCCGAAGAAAACTATCAAGAAATTTTTTCAAAATAACACGATACGGCGGGATGGGGTCGTCTGAAAAATAAGTAGGGACAGCGTTCTGCCAAGAGTGCACAACAAGGCAAAACGCGCTACAATGCGCGTTTGCTATTTTAACCATTACGTCTTCAGATAATATGTTCCATACCGTTGAAAAATATAAAACTCCGGCCCAGATTTTGTTGGGTCTGATTGCGCTGACCTTCGTCGGCTTCGGTGTCAGCACGGTTGCTGCGCCCGGCTCTGATTTTATCGTCAAAATAGGGGATGAAAAAATCAGTGAGTATTCTTTGAATAATGAGTTGCAAGGAGAGCAGCTTCAAGGCCAAAGTCCGTCGCGGGGAGCCGTATTCCAATCTTTGGTTCAACGCGCCTATCTGAAGGAAGGTGCCAAGCTGATGGGTGTGGAAGTTTCCCAAGAGCAGCTTAAACAACTGATCGTGGATGATCCTAACTTTCACGATCAAAACGGTAAATTCAGCCAACAGATCTTTTCAAACTTCCTGAGCCAACGCCATATGTCGGAAGACCAGTTTGTCGCCGACATCCGCGAACGGTATGCGTTGCAAAGTTTGATCAATTTGGTGCAAAACGGTGCGATTATCAGCGATGCGCAAGCAGAGCAGCTGATTAAGCTGACTCAGGCGACCCGCGATATCCGTTCGGTAACATTCAATCCTGAATCCTTTGTTTCTCAAGTAAAAGTCGATGATGCCGCATTGAAGGCATATTATGAGGCGCACAAAAAAGATTATCTGATTCCGCAAGGCGTGAAATTGGAATACATCGCCCTGAGTGCCAAAGATTTGGCGGACAAACAGACCGTCAGCGAAGATGAAGTGAAAAAAGCATTTGACGAGCAGGCGCCCCATCTTTCGCCCCGCCGTGAAATTGCCCACATTTTCTTCCCGGTTCCTCAAGATGCCGATGAAACGGTACGCGCGGCAATCAAAGCCGAAGCAGACAAAGTTGCGGCAGAGCTGAAAGCCAAGCCGGCCGATTTTGCTGAGCTGGCGAAGAAATATTCAAAAGACACCGCATCTGCTTCCAAAGGCGGCAACTTAGGCTATCTGTCTAAAGACGGCGGCTTGGGTACGGATTTGGAAAACGTGGCGTTCTCGCTGCCTAAAGGCGGAATCAGCGATGTGGTTCAAACACCGGTCGGCTACGATATCGTCCAAGTTTTGAATATCGAAGACAAAGTGTCTTTAGAACATGAAAAAGCCCGTATCGAAGCCGATTTGAAGCTGAAAAAAGCTGCTTCCGAATTCAATTCGGCCAAAGAAAAGCTTTCTGAAGAAGCATTTAATACGCCGACTTCCTTGGCGGATGTTGCCAAGAAAACAAATCTGAAACTGGAAAGCCTGGATCAAGATTGGTTGACTCAAGCCAACGGTAAAGCAGCAGGTTTGCCCGATGCATTGATTAATGCTGCGTTCAGTGAAGATGTGTTGAAGAAAAAACACAATTCCGATTTGATTTCCATGGACAAAGATACGGTTTGGGTCATTCGTGTCAAAGAAGTCAGGGAAGAAAAAACCGCACCTTTCGCTGACGTTCAAGAAGAAGTGCGTTTGGCTTATCTGCGCAGTGAAGCCGCAAAACTGGCCGATAAAAAAGCCAAAGAAGCCATCGAGGCTTTGAAGGCAGGCAAGGCAGTTGACTTGAAATGGTCGGAAGTATCGAAATTGAGTGCGCAAGATGCACGCCGGACCATGGCACCCGAAGCGTATAACGAACTGATCAAAGCCCGTCCGCAAAATGGCAAACCTGCATACGCCATGCTACTGGAAGGCATGCCGGCTCCTGTAATTGTTGAAGTACAAAATATTGCTGCGCCGGAAAATATTGCTTCCCAAGTGCCTGCTGCCAAACAAATGCTGGCGCAACAGCAGTCTGCCAACATTTTTGACGCATTGCTGCGTTATTTCAGCAAGGAAATCAAGCGCGAGCAAGGTGCGCAAAAAGTTGATAATTCAGCAGAGTAAGCAGGTGATGAACAGGTAGGCGACAATGATGGCAAACATGATTGCCCGTCTGCCTTAAACAGAATCAAACGGTCGGAGAAAATCCGACCGTTTTCATTATATAATCAGCCTTTCTTGCCCCATCAATATAGTGGATTAACTTTAAACTGGTACGGCGTTGCCTCGCCTTAGCTCAAAGAGAACGATTCTCTAAGGTGCTGAA
>JVVZ01000496.1:0-9525 GCA_001062585.1 Neisseria meningitidis | reverse complement strand
ACTGTCTGCGGCTTCGTCGCCTTGTCCTGATTTAAAGTTAATCCACTATAAAAGGTCGTCTGAAACAGGTTTGGGCTTAATTTGCCAAGCTTGTTTCAGACGACCTTTCGGTTTATCCGCTCACGCTGAATTCTGCGGTTTTATTTTTTCATCGCATCAGTCAAGGCTTTGACGTTGTAGCGGTACATGCCGATGTAAGTATTGGCAGGTGCGCCGCCGAGTGCGTCGGAGTAGAGTTTGCCGCTGACGTTGACGCCGGTTTCTTTGGCGATGCGGTCAACCATGCGCGTGTCTTTGATGTTTTCGGTGAACACGGCTTTGATGCCTTCGCGTTTGATTTGGCGGATGATGGAAGCGACTTGTTTGGCGGACGGCTCGGCTTCGCTGCTCACGCCTTGCGGGGCGATGAACTCGATATTGTAGCGTTTGCCCATGTAGGAGAAAGCGTCATGTCCGGTCAGGACTTTGCGCTTGGCGGCGGGAACGGCGTTAAAGGCGGCTTGAGCGTCGCTGTGCAGTTTTTTCAGTTGCACTTGGTAGTTGCCCAAGCGTTGCTGATAGTAGGTTTTGCCTTCGGGGTCTGCCTGAATCAGGGCGTTGGCGACGTTTTGGGCGTAGGTCGTCATCAAGACGGGGTCGTTCCAGACGTGCGGGTCAAATTCGCCGTGGTCGTGGTGATGGCCTTCGTGGTCGTGATGATGTTCGCCTTCTTCGGCTTTAAGCGCCTGTATGCCTTTGGCTGCTTCGGCGAAGGGGACTTTGCTTTGTTTGACGGCACGCTGCACGTCAGCCGCTTCCAAGCCCAAGCCGTTGAGCAGGACTAATTTTGCACCGCGGATTTTTTTGATGTCGCCGCTGGTCATGTGATAGGCGTGGGTGTCTTGGTTGGCACCGACCAAATTTTGTACGGCAACACGGTCGCCGCCGATTTGTTTGGTAACGTCGCCCAAAATGCTGAAGCTGGTAACGACGTTGATCGGGGCTGCATAAACTGCGCCGGACATTAATGCAGCGATGACGCCGAGTTTCCAATGTTTCATGTTTTCTCTCTCCAGATTGATATAACGTAACATTTTTATTTTAAAACAGTGGGACGGAATCTTCAAGCAGCCTCCGCTTAAGAACGCGCTTTATGCCTTGAAAACGGGGGATTTTGGGAGGAGGGTAGGGGTTTGTTAATTTATTATGAAATTAGGCATGGAATTGTATTTATTGATTTTTAAGATAAAAGGGAAGGAATGGCGGGGAGTTTTGTTGCGTAATGTAGCGGAATTTGGTTGGAGATTATCTTTTTCAAATAAATAAAATCAGGAAGATGCAGGTTTTCCCTTTTTTGAGAGAGCGGGAAATCAAGATTAAATGCGTATATTTTAAATATAATTGAAATATAAATTTCCTTATATGGCATTTTGTAGAACAAAATAATTCATTATCTTTTTGGTATAAAAATAAGCAGATATGATTGAACAAGATTTATTTGATAAAATGTTAATTACATCACACTACAAATTTGCTATAATGCGCGAATCAGTTAACCACCCTATACCCCAAAAGGAAAAAACATGGGCATTAAAGTCGCCATTAACGGATATGGCCGCATCGGCCGCCAAGTATTACGCGCCATCTACGATTACAACCTGCAAGACCAACTTGAAGTCGTCGCCGTCAACGCCAGCGGCAGCCTCGAAACTAACGCCCATCTGACCAAATTCGACACCGTTCACGGCCGCTTTAATGCCGACATTTCCCACGATGCGACCCATCTCATCATCAACGGCCGCAAAATCCCGTTCTTCTCCACCCGCAACCCCGCCGAACTGCCCTGGCGCGACTTGGGCGTGGACTTGGTGATGGAATGCACCGGCTCGTTCACCAGCAAATCCAAAGCCAATGTCCATCTCGAAAGCGGCGCGAAAAAAGTGCTGATTTCCGCACCTGGCGAGGCTGACGTTGATGCGACCATCGTCTACGGCGTGAACGACGACGTGATTACCGACGACATGACCGTCATCTCCAATGCTTCCTGCACCACCAACTGCCTCGCCCCCGTTGCCAAAGTATTGAGCGAAAACATCGGCATCGTCAAAGGTGCGATGACCACCATCCACGCCCTGACCAACGACCAAACCGTGACCGACGTGCGCCACAAAGACTTGCGCCGCGCCCGCAGCGGTGTGGAAAACATGATTCCGACCAAAACCGGTGCGGCGAAAGCCGTCGGTTTGGTCTTGCCCGAATTGAAAGGCAAACTCGACGGCCTCGCCATCCGCGTGCCGACCGTCAATGTTTCATTGGTGGACTTGAGCTTCCAAGCCGCGTGCGATACGAGTGTCGAAGAAATCAATGTGTTGATGAAGGCCGCCTCAGAAGAAGGTCGTCTGAAAGGTGTGTTGGGCTACAACACGCTGCCGCTGGTGTCTATGGACTTCAACCACACTACCCAAGCCAGCACCTTTGACGCAACGCTGACCAAAGTAACCGACGGCAACATGGTCAAAGTGTTCGCTTGGTACGACAACGAGTGGGGCTTCAGCTGCCAAATGCTGAACACTGCCCGCCGTATGTTCGGTTTGGAAGTGCGCCCGTTTGAATAAAACGGATGGTTTGATACGCTAAAAGGTCGTCTGAAAACTTGAATTGCCCGGCAAAATTTGGGCGCGTATCAGAGACTGTTCAGACGTTTTCTATAAGCCGGGTTCTGTATATTGCAGGACTCGGCTTTTTTAATTTCAAACTGCAACACTCATGGTTGTCGTCATACCTAAAAAGATGAAGCACCTAGTTGCAGGCAGGAATAAAAAAACTGCACCTTTGTGAAGGTGCAGTTTACGGGTTTCAGACGACCGACTGATTGATTTTATCCTTAACGTTGTAAGCTTTTTGGGAAAGGTTTTTTCTGTGAGACGGGCGCAAACTCAAACACTTTCTTGCGTGCATTCCATTGTAGCGGACGGATACAATTTTGATATTGTGCGCGTACTTTACCGCGTGTGTCTTCGCCGCATAGCTCTCCGCCCACGCCTAAATAAAGTTTGTTGTCGATGATTTTTGTTCCGACTGCGCCATGAAGAAATGCCTGTTTGGCAGAACCATCCGGCTGGCCTGCAAAAATAGTGACCGCCCAGCCGCCGGAGCCGCCCAGATCAGGTGCGTTGGCGCAGGTGACCTTGCTCATGTCGTAGACAAAATCATGATAACCGTCGTTATTCAAATCGATAATATCCAAAGCTTGACCAACAGAGAATTTTCCCCCCATTTCACGGCAGGTTTGTTTATCTTCATTGATGGCTTCCTGTACTTTTTTAGGAATTGCTATGGGTGCGCGTTCGGCGGCAGCAAATTGCATACTTGCCATGAATACTGCCGCTAAAAGCAGTTTTTGCATGATTTTCTCCGAATTAGGCAAAATTGGTCGGCTGTATCAGATATCCATGCTTGTTGCCATACTGAGTTTTCAGACGACCTAAACCAAGATTTATGGTGTTGCGACTGTAAATGTAACATCCACATGATCTTTTTGCTGTTTCAATTCGAAACAATCGAATCCCTCGCTATTTACGCAAACATTGACTATTTTTTTGCCGGTCCATTGAATGGAGGTTTCCGTTTCTTCGTTTATTTGACGTTTCATATTACGGGTTGGCAGGGTTTTGGGCAGTACTCCGTTTCCCCCCTCTTTTTTTAAAGCAGCAGTATAAGCGTCAGATAAAGAGTTACCTGAATAACGGCATTTGGTTACGCCTAATTCTGTTCCATCCCATTTCTGTTTGCCGCAGGAGAGTTTGGCTCCGCCGGCATTTGCGGCAGCAGTGGTCAGAAGCAGGGCAACAGCCAATACAATTTGTTTTTTCATCAACATTCCTTCAAATCATAGACGTAGATTGCATAAAAAAGATTCTAATCGTCTGTCCTGTCAGGGTTTCAGACGACCTTTTAAATCTATTACAATTTCACCGAATGCTCGCGCGTTTCGTGGAACACGATGTCCGGCCAGCGTTCCTGCGTGAGTCCCAAATTCACGCGGTTGGGGGCGAGGTAGGCGAGGTTGCCGCCTGCGTCTATCGCCAGATTGCCCGCGTTGGCTTTTTCAAACTCCGCCAGTTTTTTCTTGTCTTCGCACGATACCCAGCGCGCCGACCAGATGGATGCGTTGTCGAACACGGCTTCTACGCCGTATTCGTTGGCGAGGCGCGAGGTAACGACTTCAAATTGCAGCACGCCGACTGCGCCCAAAATCAAATCCGCGCCGCTCATGGGTTTGAACACCTGCACCGCGCCTTCTTCGCCGAGCTGTTGCAAGCCTTTTTGCAGTTGCTTGATTTTCAGCGGGTTTTTGATGCGGACGCTGCGGAACAGTTCGGGTGCGAAGAAGGGGATGCCGGTAAACGCCAGTTGTTCGCCTTCGGAGAAGCTGTCGCCGATTTGGATGTTGCCGTGGTTCGGGATGCCGATGATGTCGCCCGCGTAGGCTTCTTCCACCAGCTCGCGGTCGTGCGACATGAACGTGACCACGCTGGAGGCGGCGATTTCGCGGTTGATGCGCAGGTGTTTCATCTTCATACCACGCTCGAATTTGCCGGAGCAGACGCGTAAAAAGGCGATGCGGTCGCGGTGTTTCGGATCCATATTGGCTTGGATTTTAAAGATAAATCCGGAGAACTTCGGCTCGTCCGGCTCGACCATGCGCACGGTCGCGTCGCGCGGTTTCGGAGCGGGCGCCCAGTCTATCAATGAATTGAGGATTTCCTGAATACCGAAGTTGTTAATCGCCGAGCCGAAGAACACTGGCGTGAGTTCGCCGGCGAGAAATTCGTCGAGATTGAACTCGTTGGAAGCAGCCTGCACCAATTCGATTTCGTCGCGCAACTGCTGGATTTCCAGCGGAAAGCGTTGTTCCAATTCGGGATTGTTGATGCCTTTGATGATGTCGAACTCGTGCGGCAGGCGTTCGCCGCCTGCTTCAAAGAGATAGATTTCGTCGTTCAGGATGTGGTACACGCCTTTGAAGTTTTTGCCCATGCCGATCGGCCAAGTAACGGGCGCGCAGCGGATTTTTAAAATATTTTCCACTTCGTCCAGCAATTCCAAAGAATCGCGCACTTCGCGGTCGTATTTGTTCATGAACGTGACAATCGGCGTATTGCGCAGGCGGCAGACGTTCAAGAGTTTGATGGTTTGCGCCTCCACGCCTTTTGCCGCGTCGATAACCATCAAGGCGCTGTCGACGGCGGTCAATACGCGGTAGGTGTCTTCGGAGAAGTCTTGGTGTCCCGGCGTGTCCAAGAGGTTGACGGTATGGTCTTTGTAGTCGAACTGCATCACGCTTGATGCCACGGAAATGCCGCGCTGCTTCTCGATTTCCATCCAGTCGGAGGTGGCGAATTTGCCGGTTTTTTTACCTTTTACCGTGCCCGCGCTCTGAATCGCGCCTGAAAACAGCAACAGTTTTTCGGTCAGCGTGGTTTTACCCGCGTCGGGGTGGGAGATGATGGCAAACGTGCGGCGGCGGCGCACTTGGTCGAGGATTTCTTGGGACATGGGCTTTCTTTGCAAAAAGGTTCAGGCCGCTTTTCCGACGGCCTGAGAAAGGATTGAGATGGCGGGGATTGTACAAAAAAACATTAATCGGTTCAATGATTAGGGGATAAAAAAGGTCGTCTGAAAACTTTTCAGACGACCTTTTCACGATTGCGGATTAAGCCTTGTCGTGGAATTCGTGGAATTCATATTGGTAGGACAAGCCTTTTCCTGCTTTTTTCTGCGCCAGATAATCGTCGTAAACGGCGCGGATTTCTTTGCGCAGGAGGAATAGGGCGATTAAGTTGGGGATGACCATGAAGCCGTTGAACATATCGGACAGGCTCCAAACCAAATCGACTTTGCCCAGCGTGCCCAACACGATAGCCAGCAGCACGAGCGCGCGGTAGATGCCCAAGTGTTTTCCCCTGAAGAGGAAGCGGATGTTGGACTCGCCGAAGTAGTACCAGCCGATGATGGTGGTGAAGGCGAAGAAGGTCAGGCAGACGGCGAGCAGTTGCGAACCGAAGCCGGGGAAGGCTTTGCTGAAGGCGAATTGGGTCACCGCCGCGCCTTGTTCGCCGGAAAGGTTGGCATCGGTCAGGAGGATAATCAGTGCGGTGGCGGTGCAGACCAAGATGGTGTCGATGAAGACGCCGATAAATGCCGCCAAGCCTTGTTGAACGGGGTGGTTCACGTCGGCGGTTGCGTGCGCGTGCGGCGTCGAACCCATACCTGCTTCGTTGGAAAACAGTCCGCGTGCCACACCGTAACGGACGGCTTCGCGCATACCGATACCTGCCGCGCCGCCTAACACAGCTTCGGGATTGAAGGCAGCGGTAAAGATGTGGTTGAACATCGGTACGATGTGTTCGGAGAATTCAAACAGGATAACGACGGCACACAAAATATAGATAATCGCCATAAACGGCACGACGAATTGGGCGATGTTGGCGATGCGGTTTACGCCGCCGACGATAATCATGCCCGCAAGGACGGCGAGGGTGATGCCTACTGCCAATGCCGGTACGTTAAAGGCGATGGTAACGGAGGAGGCGATGGAGTTTGCCTGCGTGGCGTTACCGATAAAACCCAGTGCGATAATCAGGGCGATGGAGAAGAAGCCCGATAAGAAACGTGCCGCGCCGCGCCCGATTTTCGGGGTCAGTCCGTGAGTAATGTAGAACGCGGGGCCGCCGATGTATTTGCCGTGGCTGACGACGCGGTATTTTTGCGCGAGCAGGGCTTCGGCGAAAATCGTGGACATCCCCAAAACGGCGGAAAGCCACATCCAAAAAATCGCGCCCGGCCCGCCGGCGGTAATGGCGGTTGCCACGCCGGCGACGTTGCCCGTACCGATTTGGGCGGAGACGGCGACGGCGAGCGCTTGGAATTGCGACAAAGATTTATCGTCTTTGTCTTTTTTGGAAAACAAACCGCCAAAGACGGATTTGAGGCCTTCGCCAAATTTGGTAATCTGCGGCGCACCCAGATAGAGTGTGAAAAACAGGCCGATGCCCAAAAGGGCGTAAATCAGCAGGTAGTCCCACAGAATCAGATTGACTGCGCCCACCAGTGCAGACAATGTTTTTTCCATAATTACAAACCTTATATTGAAAAATGAACAGATAACGGCATCCGGCGGCGGTTACTCCGTTGAATGCCGTTGTGTCGGACGGCGCGGCGAGCAGACCGGCTTCGTCCATTTCGCCCCAAGTTGTCAACAATCCTGAAGCAGGCCTGCATGATACCGTAAACCTTTTGTGAGGCAAACGAAAAAAAGGGTCAGGTTTGGGCAAAGACAAGATTTTTGCGTTTGTCGGGCGCTATTGGCGTTTTCAGACGACCTTTTAGGCAGAATGCAGGGTCGTCTGAATATTTTAGGTATATTCAACCTATGTTAAAATGCGCCCTTTGAAAATGAGCAAGAGCCCGCCGGATAAGGCGGAAAATCGAAAGGAATCCATATATGGCAGGTCATAGCAAGTGGGCGAATATCCAGCATAAAAAAGCCCGTCAAGATGCCAAACGCGGCAAAATCTTCACCCGTTTGATTAAAGAAATCACCGTTGCAGCCCGTATGGGCGGTGGCGATCCCGGCGCCAACCCGCGCCTGCGCCTGGCTTTGGAAAAAGCCGCCGAAAACAATATGCCCAAAGACAACGTGCAGCGCGCCATCGACAAAGGTACGGGCAATTTGGAAGGCGTGGAATACATCGAATTGCGCTACGAAGGCTACGGCATCGGTGGCGCGGCGCTGATGGTGGACTGCCTGACCGACAATAAAACCCGCACCGTTGCCGACGTGCGCCATGCGTTCACCAAAAACGGCGGCAACTTGGGCACCGACGGCTGCGTGGCGTTCAACTTCGTGCATCAGGGTTATTTGGTGTTCGAACCCGGCGTTGACGAAGACGCGCTGATGGAAGCCGCTCTGGAAGCAGGTGCGGAAGACGTGATTGCCAACGACGACGGCTCCATCGAAGTCATCACCGCCCCGAACGATTGGGCAGGCGTAAAAGCAGCATTGGAAACCGCAGGCTACAAATCTGTTGACGGCGACGTCACCATGCGCGCCCAAAACGAAACCGAACTCTCCGGCGAAGACGCCGTCAAAATGCAGAAACTGATTGACGCGTTGGAAGATTTGGATGACGTGCAGGACGTTTACACCTCCGCCGTTTTGAATCTGGATTAATAAGCAATATTGAAAGCAGACCGGAAGGGTCTGCTTTTGTTTGCGTCTGGGATTTTTAGGGGTTTGCTGAAATCTTTAATTTTCAAGGATTCGTGGGTGAAGCCCATGCTACAAAGTTTTTTGGCGACACAAGTTCCGTAGCGTGGACTCTGTCCACGAAAATGATGAACACACAAAGGTCGTCTGAAAGCCCGATGTAAGTTTTCAGACGACCTTTCATGTTTGGACTGCGTATCGGTTTTGGTTGGCACGGTATCCGTAGCGTGGGTTCTACCCACGAAGCTGACTGGCGGACAGGTCGTCTGAAATCTTAAGTGGTTCGTGGGCATAGCCCACGCTACAAAGTTTTTTGGCAACGCAAGTGCCGTAGCGTGGACTCTGTCCACGAAAACGATAGACACAAAAAGGTCGTCTGAAAACCCGATGTAGGTTTTCAGACGACCTTTTATGTTTGAACTGCCTATCGGTTTTGGCTGGCGCGGTAGAAGGCGATGAGGCCGTTGGTGGAGCTGTCGTGCTGCGGGTTGCCGCGTTCGAGTTCGGGTTCGATGGTTTTGGCGAGTTCTTTACCGTATTCGACGCCCCATTGGTCGAAGGGGTTGATGCCCCAAATTGCGCCTTGGACGAAGGTGCGGTGTTCGTATGCCGCCATGAGCATGCCGAGGCGGCGGGGGTCGGTGGCGCTGAGGAGGAGGCTGTTGCTCGGGCGGTTGCCGGGGAATTCTTTTTGCGGGGCGAGGCGTTCGCGTTCGGCTTCGGGCAGGTCGGCAAGCTCGGCGCGGGCTTCTTCGAGGGTTTTGCCTTTCATCAGGGCTTCTGCTTGGGCGAAGGCGTTGGCGACGGTGAAGCGGTGTTGGCGGTTGATGCCGTAGGCGGTGGTCATGGGGACGATGAAGTCGCAGGGGATGAGCCGTGTGCCTTGGTGGAGGAGTTGGAAATAGGCGTGCTGGCAGTTGACGCCTTCTTCGCCGAAGACGATGCCGCCTGTGGTGTGGGGGACGGGCCGGCCGTCGGCGGCGCGGTTTTTACCGAGGCTTTCCATGTCGAGCTGGTTGAGCCACGAGGGGAGGTGGCGCAGGTTGTGGCTGTATGGGACGGCGGTTTGTCCGTCGGCGTGCTGGAAGTTGTTGTACCAGATGCTGATGAGCGCCATGAGGACGGGGATGTTGCGGCGGTAGGGGGTTTGGAAGAAGTGGGTGTCCATGGCGTGCGCGCCGGCGAGGAGTTCGCGGAAGCGATCTGTGCCGACGGCGACCATGACGGGCAGGCCGATGGTTGACCAGACGGAATAGCGTCCGCCGACCCAGTCG
>JVVZ01000495.1:0-7807 GCA_001062585.1 Neisseria meningitidis | reverse complement strand
CAAATCGGCGCAGGGCTGGATGCGCGTTACGAACGCTTGGGCAAACCGCGCATTACCGCCTGGTATGATTTGGATTTGCCGGAAGTGATTGAAGTGCGGCATATGCTGCTGCCCGAGTCGGACAATCATTATCTGGGCGCGTCCATGTTCGACGAAGCGTGGATGAACACCGTTGCCGCGCACGGAAAACCCGTGTTGCTCGTGATCGAAGGTGTGTTGATGTATTTCGAAGAAGCGCAGGTGCAGGACTTTTTCAAACAGGTTGCCCGCCGTCTGCCGAACGTCCAACTTGCCTTCGACACCATTCCCAAAGCCTACATCGGACAAAGCAAACACCACGACGCGCTCGGTAAAATGGACAAACCGCCCGAGTTCCGCTGGGCGATAAGCGGAGCGGACGACATCCGACGCCTGATATCTGGTGTGGAAATCATCGAAGAAGCGGGCTTGAGCAGCGTCTGCAAACCGCGTTATCCGTGGCTCTTGCGCCTTGTGTATGCGACCGCGTGGGGGCGGCGCAAACTGGATATGCGCTTGATGAGGATACAAGTGCCGTCAAGTTGATAAACGAGAGGTCGTCTGAAAACCGGTTTCAGACGACCTTCAGGCTTTGATGGTAAATTTATATCGTCATTCCTGCATAGGCGGGAGTGACGAAGCGAACTTGCATAACCTCATAATCATATAGAAAATTTCGATTTTGAATTTCCAACTTCCCGAGAAACCATCATGGAACCCCAGGAACTCGACACCCTAGACCTCAACGAAGCCCTTGCCGAAATCCTGCAAGCCCACGGCTATGCCTGCCAAATGCAGGGCGAAAAAATCCTGCCCAATTTCGCCGTACCCGTACAACTTGAAACTTGGGCGTTTCCGCGCGAACACGCCAACGGCGCAGTGGTAAGCCGTTTCGATGTCGGCATTACCCTGCCCGACGGGCGCGAACTCTACGAATGCTGCGGCGACATCGGCGAAAATCTGGAAGAAGCCCTTTCACGCAACCTGCAAAGCTTCTGCACCAACAGCCTGCACGTTTTACTGGATACATTCAATCCCAACGAAAACCATTGCCCGCACGAAATCTGGACGGCACGCAATGGAAACCGTTTCCAAGCGATTTTGGGGGACTGGGTAACGAAAAATTTGGTCGAAGACACTGACGGCGGTGATATGGAAACAATCGGCAACATCATCCCCGAAGCACTGGAAAGCACGCTGCAAACCATCATCTGCCATCAAAACCTCAAAGCACAATATCATTTAATCCGCTTTTTCTACGCCCAATCCGACAATGTTACGATGAACGTGGAATTTATGGTTGACAACCAAGAAGATGCCGCTGAAGAAGAAAAACAGCTTGCCGGTCTCCCTTGGTTGCGCAGGGAAGCCTATTACAGCGTACGCCGTTGCATCATGCTCAAGCCCTTGGATTCGGTATAAGGCTATTGAAACCGTCAAAATCAACCCGTCTGCAAGATTTTAGGTCGTCTGAAAACGGTTTTCAGACGACCTTATGTTTTGTTTTTGCTGGTATTTTGGTAGCTGAAGTCGAGTTTAAAAATGGGTAATTTGCCGCTGAACTCAACTTCATTTTCACCCATATTGCCACCAATGTGAAATCCTGTATGCCGAAACATCTTTAATTTACAAGAAAACTATGGCGCAGAAGCGGATAGCCCTTTAAAATAACGCCTTTACGCATCGAAAATCCACCGGAACGCAACATCATGATGAAAAATCGAGTCACCAACATCCATTTTGTCGGCATCGGCGGCGTCGGCATGAGCGGTATCGCCGAAGTCTTACACAATTTGGGCTTTAAAGTTTCCGGTTCGGATCAGGCGCGAAATGCGGTTACCGAGCATTTGAGCAGCTTGGGTATTCAAGTTTATCCCGGTCATACCGCCGAACACGTCAACGGCGCGGATGTTGTCGTTACCTCTACCGCCGTCAAAAAAGACAATCCCGAAGTCGTCGCTGCGCTGGAGCAGCAAATCCCCGTCATTCCGCGCGCCCTGATGCTGGCGGAACTGATGCGCTTCCGTGACGGCATCGCCATTGCCGGTACGCACGGCAAAACCACGACCACCAGCCTGACTGCCTCCATCCTCGGCGCGGCAGGGCTCGACCCCACTTTCGTTATCGGTGGCAAACTCAATGCCGCAGGTACCAACGCCCGCTTGGGCAAAGGCGAATACATTGTCGCCGAAGCCGATGAGTCAGACGCCTCATTCCTGCATCTGACTCCGATTATGTCCGTCGTCACCAATATCGACGAAGATCACATGGATACCTACGGACACAGCGTCGAAAAACTGCATCAGGCGTTTGTCGATTTTATCCACCGTATGCCGTTCTACGGCAAAGCGTTTTTGTGTATCGACAGCGAACACGTCCGCGCGATTTTACCCAAAGTGAGCAAGCCCTACGCGACTTACGGCTTGGACGATGCCGCCGATATTTACGCGACCGACATCGAAAGCGTCGGCGCGCAAATGAAGTTTACCGTTCATGTCCAAATGAAAGGACATGAGCAGGCGCCGTTTGAAGTCGTGTTGAATATGCCCGGCAGACACAACGTCCTCAATGCTTTGGCAGCCATCGGTGTGGCGCTGGAAGTCGGCGCATCCGTCGAAGCGATTCAGCGCGGCTTGCTCGGTTTTGAAGGTGTCGGCCGCCGCTTCCAAAAATACGGCGACATCAAGCTGCCCAACGGCGGAACCGCGCTGTTGGTGGACGATTACGGACACCATCCTGTCGAAATGGCGGCGACCCTCTCCGCCGCACGCGGCGCGTATCCGGAAAAACGTTTGGTGCTCGCCTTCCAGCCGCACCGATATACCCGCACGCGCGATTTATTCGAAGACTTCACCAAAGTCCTCAATACTGTTGACGCGCTGGTGTTGACCGAAGTTTATGCCGCCGGCGAAGAGCCGATTGCCGCCGCCGACTCCCGCGCCCTTGCCCGCGCCATCCGCGTATTGGGCAAACTCGAGCCGATTTACTGCGAAAACGTCGCCGACTTGCCTGAAATGCTGTTGAACGTTTTACAGGACGGCGACATCGTGTTGAATATGGGGGCGGGCAGCATCAACCGCGTTCCTGCCGCGATGCTGGAGTTGTCGAAAAAAGCCTGAGGCGGAAATTTTATCGTGATGCCGCGATAGCCGCCCGACGAAGCGATGTTCTATCGGGTGGGCAAGCAAGATTAAGGTCGTCTGAAAACCCGATTCGTTTTCAGACGACCTGTATCAAAAAATGAAGTAATCAAGAAAGAACAAAAACAATGCAGAATTTTGGCAAAGTAGCCGTATTGATGGGCGGCTTTTCCAGCGAACGCGAAATTTCGCTGGATAGCGGTGCCGCCATTTTGAATGCCTTAAAAAGCAAAGGCATAGACGCACATGCCTTCGACCCTAAAGAAACGCCCTTGGCGGAATTGAAAACCCAAGGTTTCCAAACTGCTTTCAATATCCTCCACGGTACTTACGGCGAAGACGGTGCCGTTCAGGGCGCGTTGGAATTGTTGGGCATTCCTTATACCGGCAGCGGTGTCGCCGCTTCAGCCATCGGCATGGACAAATACCGCTGCAAACTGATTTGGCAAGCTTTGGGGCTGCCCGTTCCAGAGTTTGCCGTTTTGCACGAAGACTCCGATTTCGATGCCGTCGAACAACAGCTCGGCTTGCCCATGTTCGTCAAACCGGCAGCGGAGGGCAGCAGCGTCGGCGTTGTGAAAGTGAAAGAAAAAGGTCGTCTGAAAAGCGTTTACGAAGAATTGAAACACCTTCAAGGTGAAATCATTGCCGAGCGATTTATCGGCGGCGGCGAATATTCCTGCCCCGTGTTGAACGGCAAAGGCCTGCCCAGCATACACATCATCCCCGCGACCGAGTTTTACGACTACGAAGCCAAATACAACCGCGACGACACTGTTTATCAATGTCCGTCCGAAGACTTGAGCGAGGCTGAAGAAAACCTGATGCGTTCCTTGGCAGTCCGCGGAGCGCAGGCAATCGGGGCAGAGGGCTGCGTGCGCGTCGATTTCCTCAAAGATACCGACGGTAAACTTTACCTCTTGGAAATCAACACGTTGCCCGGCATGACGAGCCACAGTTTAGTACCGAAATCCGCCGCCCATACCGGCGTGGATTTTGCCGATTTATGCATTGAAATTCTGAAAACCGCACATGTGGGATGACGCAAGCGCACTGGGTCGGCTGACCCGCTGGCTGTTGCTGCTGATGGCATTGCTGCTCATCGGCACCTGCATAGCCTGGCTATACAACTCCAATCATTTTCCCGTCAAACAAGTGTCCATACAGGGCAAGCTGACCTATTCGGACGGGAAAGCACTTCAGCGCGCTGCTCAACAGCACACGCACAGCAATATTTTCCGTGCCGATTTGGACGGTATTCAGGCAGCCTTTCAAAAGCTGCCGTGGGTGGATTCCGCCATGGTGCGCCGCCGCTTTCCCGATACCGTCGAAATCCATTTGACTGAGCGCGTGCCTGTCGCCCATTGGCGCAGCGGCGGTTTGGTCGATTCCAAAGGCAATGTGTTTGACGCCCAGCTCAAAGCCAAGCTGCCAATCTTTGAAGGACAGCCGGGTACGGGCAAAGACATGGTCAAACACTACGAAGAATTTTCCGGCATCCTCCGCCGGCAAAATCTGGCGATTAAAGAACTGATTTATACGCCGCGCTCCGCCTGGTTGGTGGTCTTGGATAATGGGATTACCGTCAGGCTGGGAAGGGAAAACGAAATCAAACGCTTACAACTTTTCGCCGAAATTTGGCCGACGCTGTTGCGTAAAAATCAAAATCGGTTATCCTACGTTGATATGCGGTATAAAGACGGATTTTCCGTGCGTTACACATCAGAGACGCCGTCTGAAAATGTTTCAGACGACTAAAGCCAAGCAAACGGCGTGAAGCAAACTATTGCCAATACAGACAAATAGTTATAACTCCAGCGAAATAACGAGCAAATATAATGGAACAACAAGGTAAATATATCAGTGCCCTCGATATCGGCACATCCAAAGTCATCGCCCTGATTGGCGAAGTACAAGACGACAACGAAATCCACATCGTCGGACTCGGACAGGCACCGTCTCGCGGCCTTAAAGCAGGCATGGTAACCAACATTGACGCGACGGCCCAAGCCATTCAGCAGGCAGTCAATGAAGCCGAATTGATGGCGGACACCAAAATCAGCCACGTTACGACCGGTATCGCGGGTAACCATATCCGCAGCTTGAATTCGCAAGGGGTTGTCAAAATCAAAGACGGCGAAGTTTCGCAAGCCGACATTGACCGCGCCATCGAAACCGCTAAAGCCATCAATATTCCGCCGGATCACAATATCCTGCATACCGTGGTGCAAGAATACATCATCGACAACCAGCCCGGCGTCAAAGAGCCTATCGGTATGAGCGGCGTCCGTCTCGATACCCGCGTACATATCATTACCGGTGCCAATACCGCCCTGCAAAACATCCAAAAATGTATCCATCGTTGCGGTTTGCAAATGGATCAAATCATGCTTCAGCCTTTGGCGAGCGGTCAGGCTGTTTTGACTGAAGACGAAAAAGATTTGGGCGTATGCGTCATCGACATCGGCGGCGGTACGACCGATATTGCCGTTTATACCAACGGCGCCATCCGCCATACTGCCGTGATTCCCGTGGCGGGCGATTTGATTACCAAGGATTTGGCACAAGCACTGCGCACCCCGCACAGCGCTGCCGAATACATCAAAATCCACTACGGCGTGGCGATTCCCGATATGGACGGCTTGGACGAAATGGTCGAAGTTCCCAGCGTCGGCGACCGCCAACCCCGTCAGATTTCCCGCCGCGTTTTGGCAAGTGTCATCGGTCCGCGCGTCGAAGAAATCTTAGAGCTGACCCTTAACGAATTGCGCCGTTCAGGCTTCCCTGAAGAAGTCCTCACATCAGGTATCGTTCTGACCGGAGGCGCATCTATGCTGACCGGCATCGTTGAGCTTGCCGAAGAAGTATTCGCCTTGCCTGCACGCATAGGCGTACCTCAAGAAATGGGCGGCGTATCCGAACGCATCCGCAATCCGCGCTATTCAACCGCCATCGGTCTTTTGCAGGCGGCAAGGGGAGAAGAAGACGGCGCACCGGTGACCGGCGCTATCGTAGTTCATGATCAGGCTGAAAAAATCAGTCTGTGGGCAAGATTGATGAAATTTGTTAAAGACAATTTCTGATTGTTCCGTTACTTGCTTACAGGGAAAATGAATTGCCGTCGGAATAGTTCCAATCGCAATAATTAAAAACTTGTGTGCTTTCGTTAAAAAATGTAGTAAAAAAATAACGGTAATGGTGAATGAATAAGAAGTATTTTGCCAGCGTCGGAATACTTCTTATATAATACGGGTAATATCTAAATTTTTGGACCGTCCTCGATGCAGGGCGCGCAGGAGTATTTGAATGGAATTTGTTTACGACGTAGCTGAATCAGCCGCAAGCCCTGCGGTCATCAAAGTAATCGGCTTGGGTGGCGGCGGTTGCAACGCTATTAACAACATGATTGCCAACACCATCCAAGGTGTTGAATTTATTAGTGCCAATACTGATGCACAATCTTTGGGTAAAAATAACGCAGCCAAGCGCATCCAATTGGGTACTAATCTGACCCGTGGTTTGGGTGCAGGTGCCAATCCTGAAATCGGCCGTGCTGCGGCACAAGAAGATCGCGAAGCCATCGAAGATGCTATTCGCGGCGCGAATATGTTGTTCATCACCACCGGTATGGGTGGCGGTACCGGTACCGGTGCGGCTCCTGTGGTTGCCGAGATTGCCAAAGAAATGGGTATCCTGACCGTTGCGGTCGTTACCCGTCCGTTCGGCTACGAAGGCAAACGCGTACACATTGCCCAAGAAGGTTTGGAGCAGCTCAAAGGTCAGGTCGATTCATTGATTATCATCCCGAACGACAAACTGATGACCGCATTGGGTGAAGACGTGACCATGCGTGAAGCGTTCCGTGCGGCGGACAACGTCCTGCGTGATGCCGTAGCCGGTATTTCCGAAGTGGTTACCCGTCCCGGTTTCATCAACCTTGACTTCGCCGACGTTAAAAACGTAATGGGCATCAAAGGTATCGCTATGATGGGTTCCGGTTTTTCCCAAGGCATCGACCGTGCCCGTTTGGCAACCGAACAAGCGATTTCCAGCCCGTTGCTGGATAATGTGACTCTGGATGGTGCGCGCGGCGTATTGGTCAACATCACTACCGCTCCGGATTGCCTGAAAATGTCCGAATACCGTGAAATCATGAAAGTGGTTAACGAGAATGCGCATCCTGAAGCAGAATGCAAATACGGTACTGCCGAAGATGACAACATGGGCGAAGACGCTATCCGCGTAACCATTATTGCGACCGGTTTGAAAGAGAACGGCAGCGAAAACCAAATGCGTGCGGCTGTCCGCGCACAAAAACTGGTTAGCGGAGTCGATGATTCCCATGTTCAACAACCGGGTAGTGTAGAAAGTTTGGTAAGAACCAACCGCGGTATTCGCTCCATGAATCTGACTGCGGCAGATTTCGGCAATCAGTCTGTTTTAGATGATTTTGAAATTCCTGCGATTTTGCGCCGTCAGCACAATCCTGATAAATAATCGATAAAAAGCCTGCTTTAAGCAGGCTTTTTCGTTTCTATATTTGTATCTGTACAATGTAGAGCGTAGTTTTTGAAGGATTCAAAAGGGGTAGGGTGTTGATATAGTGGATTAAAATAAAAATGAGACAAGGCGGCAACGCCCGCCGTGTA
>JVVZ01000494.1:0-660 GCA_001062585.1 Neisseria meningitidis | reverse complement strand
TAAATGTCTTGGTGGGAATTTAGGGGATTTTGGGGAATTTTGCAAAGGTCTTAAAAGGAGAAGAAATATTACAAACAGCTGTTCCGTTAATTGAGCAAATTGATGAGTTATTTTTCGGAAAGTTGGATAACAACGAAGAACAATTTAAGCATTTTCTTGTTAGATTAAACAAAGAATAAGAATATTATTTATGGAGTTGTCAATTTTGATAGCTCCATACTACATTTGAAACTCAAAAATAGAGCATAGCTATAGAACAGAAATTTATTCAAGAGAATTATTTACACCAAAATATAGAAGTCCTCTGTTTTATTTTCAAAAAGTAAAACAGAGAACATAAATGGTTGGCTCTTGAAAGCAATGTGTAAAAATTTTACGTTAATATTGTAAAATATAATGATATAATTACTCTGTTATCGGGGTTATTTTTACGTATTTTTAAGAAAGTCATCAATATTTGATTGCAACAAGTTGAAATAATTAGAGTTTTATTTTTTCATTCTTTCCTTATATAGAAACAACCATTCTGAGTTATATAAACAACCCAACAATATTGCTTGATACAAACCGCCGAGGTTTGAAAAGAGATTAGCAACAGTATCTTTGATTGGATGAAAGCAATCCGTCAGACTTTGAAAGCCATTTACAAAAATGCTTTGA
>JVVZ01000493.1:0-2666 GCA_001062585.1 Neisseria meningitidis | reverse complement strand
GATTAAATTTAAATCAGGACAAGGCGACGAAGCCGCAGACAGTACAGATAGTACAGCAAGGCGAGGCAACGCCGTACTGGTTTAAAGTTAATCCACTATAATACCGCCGCCCGCCCTTTCCATACGGGACAACGCTATAAACTGTAAAGATGGCACAGCGGGGCAAAACAAGCCTGTATACTGCATTTTCACACATACATTCCTCACAACACACAAGGAGACAAGAGATATGGGTTGGATCAGCACCATCATTATTGGATTTGTAATCGGCGTATTGGCGAAATTCCTGCACCCGGGCAAAGAAAACTTGGGCTTCATCATGACCACCCTGCTAGGCATAGGCGGCTCCGCGTTGGCCGGTTTTGTCGGACAACAAGTAGGCTGGTATCGCGTCGGCGAACCGGCGGGATGGATTGCTTCCACCGTATTTGCCGTCATTATTTTAGCCATTTACACGCGCCAGATTAAAAGCCGTTAAACCTCATAATAAGTGATAAACTTTGATATCGTAGCTCAACGATTCAAATACAGACAGGCTGTTTATTAAGGAATGTCATCACCGATGCAAGGCGGCAAGCCTCAGACGACGCCCGCAAGCCAACCTTGTAGCAGTACATGCAGATTCCTTTCTATTCAGCCTGTTTTATGCAGACACCACATGAAACGACTCTTACCTTATCTAAAATCCCTTATCCAAGCCCTCCTCCTCTTTATTCTGATTTCCGTAGCCGTTGACTGGTGGCGCAAACCCAATCAACCGATGCAAGCCTCATCAGATTCCCTCCGTGTTATCAATGGAAGCAGCACTTCGCTCGAAACACTCAGCAAGGAACGTGTTGCCGTTGTCTATTTTTGGGGAACATGGTGCCATATCTGCTCATACACATCCCCGACAATCGATCGCCTACATCAAAACGGTATTCCTACGCTCGGTGTCGCCGTACATTCCGGCTCCGATACAGAGATTCAATCCTATATGAAGGAACATCAACTGCAATTCCCGACAGTTAACGATTCAGACGACCAATTGGCAGCCAACTGGAAAATTGCCGTCACACCGACCATCATTTTGATTAAAAACGGAAAAATGATACATCACACCTCAGGATTGAGCAGCTATTGGGGATTGCGCAGCAGAATCTGGCTGATGAACCTCTTCTACTGACCAAACCCCTATTAAAATCCTTAAAATATAAAGAACCCAAACACCATACGGCATATCCATCGTTTCAAAATATATTCGTTTTTTAAAGAAATGAATTATCCCAAAAATCCGTACTTGATGATTTTGTTGAGATTGCGCAGAAAATAGACTAAGATAGGACTATAAGAAAACTTGGGAACATTATTATCAAAACAAACTGTTCAGCGTATTCCCAACATACCCAAACAATGATGCTTTTGTTCCCATATATCCTTGCCGCTTCAATAGCGGCTTATAATGAAAAAACGCTTTTTGCATACCCGCCTCGCGCTTCAACGGTTTGATTTTTGATAACAATGGAGACTTATAATGCCCAACCAATCTAAACATGCATCTATCAATATTGGACTGATTCAAGCCCGAGAAGCGTTGATGACACAATTCCGCCCTATTTTGAACCAAGCCAATATTACCGACCAGCAATGGCGTATCATCCGCCTTCTGGCAGAAAACGGCACATTAGACTTCCAAGATCTCGCCAACCAAGCCTGCATCTTACGTCCCAGCCTGACCGGCATCCTGACCCGACTGGAAAAAGCAGGCTTGGCGGTACGCCTGAAACCCTCTAACGACCAGCGCCGCGTTTACCTGAAGCTGACCCAAGAAGGCGAAAAACTGTACGAAACCATAGGCGCGCAAGTGGATGAACGCTATGACGCCATCGAAAAAATCTTATCTAAAGAAAAAATGCTCGAATTGAAAGAGCTTTTGCGCCAGCTCGCGCAAATTGAGCAGGCACTAAAATAAAAGAAACTGAATGACAGATTCCGCACACACACTCAAGAGTCCATTCCGCGATGCTATGGCATCCTGTGCCGCAGGCGTCCATGTTATTACCACAGACGGACAGTCCGGACGTTACGGCATTACCATGACAGCCGTAGCACCGATTACCGACGAGCCTCCTACCGTTATGTTATGTATCAACCGGCAGGCAGGCATCATTCCCATATTGCAGGCAAACCGAAACCTCTGTATCAACACCCTGTCAGAAAATCAGCAAGACGTCGCCGAACACTTCGCAGGACTCACCAACCTTTCCCCCGAAGAACGCTTCGAATACCACATTTGGCATAGAGGGCAAACCGGCCAACTCGAAGTTGAAGGCGCACTGACCCATTTACACGGTCACATTATCGATCAACACGAAATCGGCACACATTTCATCTTTTATGTCCGCATCGATGAAATCACCACTACCCACACCGACAACCCAGCGCTACTGTATTTCCGCCGACAATTCAAATCATTGGCCTGAACACAAGGTCGTCTGAAAACCCATCTTCACTTTCAGACGACCTATTGATTCCGTATCCCCTCATCAACGACCAATCACTACACCGATAACCAAAGTATCATTCCCTTTGAATCCTAACGGCACAACACTGTATACTTTCACATCAAATGACTATAGTGGATTAACTTTAAATCAGGACAAGGCGACGAAGCCGCAGACAGTACA
>JVVZ01000492.1:0-318 GCA_001062585.1 Neisseria meningitidis | reverse complement strand
TGCCCATTCGGCTGTTGTCTGATTTGGATTTTTAGATAGCAGATTTCGTGGGCGAAGCCCACGCTACTTGGGTTATCCCAAACCTGTATTGATTGAATAAACGAGGTCGTCTGAAAAAAGCGTGAGCGAGTTTCTCCAAAACTCAAATCTCAGAGTTTTCAGACGACCTTATTTTTGCCTGCAATCTACTCTCTCTCCCGTCCGGCGGGAGAGGGCCGGGGAGAGGGGGGCTCTATGGGTTGTACGAATTTGACCTAAACCCATAAAGCCACCCCCATCCTAACCTTCCCCCGCTAGACGGGGGAAGGGACAGGTTGC
>JVVZ01000491.1:0-485 GCA_001062585.1 Neisseria meningitidis | reverse complement strand
GCATACTGGCCTTTTTCTGTTATGGAAAGTTGCACTTCAAATGCGAATCCGCCGAATACTGAAACATGAACGCACAAAAACACCCGCCTCACTCTATACCACCAAGACATTTGGCAGGCCTACACACAAGGGAAAGCGTTACCTCCCCGGTACGCCGCTACCAAGTCAGCCGTATCACCATCTACAGCGCACTTAAAGAAGGCCGAAAGGGGTAAGTAACAATATTGTAGGAATCGCCGAAACGTTACATTTTCTTTCCCTGCCCTTTGCCACGGTAACAAGATCGGTTCAACAAACAAAAACGCCCACTCCCTTCCGGGATTGGACGTTTTTTAGTTTGGCCATCGTATTCACCTTCAATTCCATGAATACGCAAATAAGGCTATTTTTTAGGTGATGAGACGGCGTTTTTAGCTTTTGGGTTGGCAGGTGCCGGGGCGACGGTTGCTTCCGCCTTCAGTTTGGAGAAGATACCCTCACCGATA